>JAENWE010000133.1 GCA_016650185.1 Vicinamibacteria bacterium
CCGAGGCTGGAGAGGGCGGCCACGCTACCCCCCCCGCCGAATCCAATTCCAAGGACGCGGAGGCGAAACACTGATGTCCGCTCACGAACATCAAGTGACTCCCGCGCTGGTTTCGCCGGCTCCAGATGTCCCGGTTCCGGTCACCTCCCTGAGGCGGATTGCGGGTTTTGTCGCCCTGGTCGCTTCCGCCGTCGTGCTCACCGGTTATTCGAATCCGCGGCAACTCCTGCAGAGCTATCTGCCCGCCTTCCTGCTGTGGACTGGCGTCTCGATTGGCTGTCTTTCCATGCTGATGATTCAGCATCAGTCGGGCGGGCACTGGGGCATCTTGCTCCGTCGCCTCCTTGAAGCCGGCGCCCGGACCATTTACTTCATGCCCATCTTCTTCATTCCGATCCTCCTCGGAATGGCGGACCTCTACCCGTGGGCCGATCCAGTCCGCATCGCCGCCGATCAACACCTCGCCGAAGTCGTGCAAAAAAAAGGCGCCTATTTGAACGTCCCGTTTTTCATCGGCCGCGCGATCTTCTATTTCCTGTTCTGGGCGCTGATGGCCCGAACCCTGACTGCGTTCTCCTGGAAGTACGATGAAACCGGGGACCGGGAATACGCCGAAAAGATGCGTCGCATGTCGGGCTGGGGCCTTCTCGCCCAGGCATTGGTCATCACCTTCGCGGGCGTCGACTGGGGCATGTCCCTTGACCCGCATTGGTACTCCACGATCTGGGGCATTCTCTTCATGGTCGGGCAGGCGCTCTCCGCCTGGTGCTTGTGCATCATGGTGGTATCCCGCCTCTACACCCACGCGCCTCTCAATCGCGTGGCTTCGTCCACTCTCTTTCACGATCTCGGGAAGTTCCTTTTCGCCCTGGTGATGCTCTGGGGCTATGTGAACCTCTCGCAATTCCTGATCATCTGGTCGGGAAACCTCCCCGAAGAGACCACGTGGTACCTCGATCGCTCGGTGGGCGCTTGGAAGCAACTCACCTATTTGGTTGTGGGGTTGCATTTCTTCCTCCCCTTCTTCACCCTCCTTTCCGCGGGGCTCAAGAAGAACGCGGGCCGGCTGGCCGTGGTCGCCGGATCGCTCTTTGCCCTTCGCTACGTGGATCTGTTCTGGAATATCGCGCCGATCTTCAAGCACCAGCATTTTTCGGTGCACCCCTTCGACCTGCTGATGCCGGTCGCGCTCGGAGGAGCCTGGCTCTATCTTTTCGCTCGCCAAATCGAGAGGGCGTCCTTGCTTGTGAAACACGACCCTCAGGTTCACGAGATGGAGGTGCTCGCCGCCCATGCACACTGAGCCCAAGCCATCGAACCCCGACGTGCAATACGAGAAGACGGACGCCCATTCGCGCCCGCTCTACCAGTTCCTTTTCTGGATCTCGGCCATCACTCTCCTGACCGCCCTCCTCTCCTTGGGGATTCTCCGCGCTCTGGAGTCGTGGCGTGATGAATCCTCGACCCGCGCCATCATGGCCGAACCGCAGGAACAGCAGTGGCCGCCGGCTCCGCGCCTGCAGACGCGCGAGCCCGCGGATTTGGCCGCCTTCCGGAAGGAAGAGGCGGAGATTCTCACGACCTATGGCGTGGTCGATCGAGAGAAGGGCATCTACCGGATCCCTATCGAAGAGGCCATGAAGCTCACCCTGGAGCGAGGTCTGCCCGCAACGGGCGAGGCCGAAGGCTCCGAGCCCTCAGCCAAGGATCTCGCGAAGGCCTTGAAGAAGTGAAGAGCTTCTTCTCCGCCGTGCTCCTTGCCCTGGTGGCGGTTTCGGTTGTGGACGCGCAGCCGGCGGGCTTCACGAAACCCTCCGGTCCCGTGCAGCCGGCCTCCGACCGGCTTCGGCTGGAGGTCGGGTACGAACCCAATCTGGGCCAGCCCCTTCCCCTGGATGCCATATTCACCGACGAGACCGGGGCCATGGTTTCTCTCGGTTCCTTCTTCTCCCCGAAGAAACCCGTGCTGCTGGTCTTCTACTACCAGTCCTGTCCGATGCTTTGTTCCCTTCAGCTTGAGAGCGTGGTGGCTTCGCTCAAGGGGACCAAGTACATCGTCAATCGAGACTTCAATTTCCTCGCCGTGTCCATGGATCCAAACGACACCGTGGAGGGCTCCGCCAAGGCCAAGCGCAAGATTACCAACGCTTACGGGCAGTCCGGGAGCGAGGCCGGCTTTCATTTCCTGACCGGCGCGCCCGAAGTGGTGAAGCAGTTGACCGCTGCCGCGGGCTATCGCTACTACTGGGACGACGAGACCAAGCAGTGGGCTCACGCGTCCGGCGTCCTGCTTGTGGCGCCCGACGGCCGGATGGCCCGTTTCCTTCCGGGAGTCGAGCCGTTTCCGAGGGATCTTCAGTTTGCGTTGCTGGAGGCCTCGCAGGGCCAGATCGGCACCATCGTGGATCGGGTCGTTCTTTACTGCTATCAATACAACGAAGCCAGCGGTCGCTATGGCGCGGCCATCATGCGAACGTTGAGGGTTGCCGCGGTCGGGACTCTTGTTCTCCTTGGCGGCTTCGTCATTTTCAGTCTTCGCCGCGAACGCAAAGCGGCTTCCTCCAAAATCATCGCCTGAGGCCGAACTAGAA
>JAENWE010000134.1 GCA_016650185.1 Vicinamibacteria bacterium
AGGTGATGTCATCTCCACCCAGAAACACGGAACCGGAGCGAGGCTTCGTCAACCCCACGACCATATAGAACGTCGTGGTCTTGCCCGCGCCGTTCGGACCCAACAGTCCCACCACCTCTCCGGTGGAGATCTGAATGTCCACGTCTTTCACCACCACCCGGGCGCCGTACGCCTTCGTGAGGCCCTCGCCGCGAAGCATGATCTGAGGCTCTTGACCACTCACTATTGCTTGATCTTTCTTTGCAGCACGGTTTCGGTGCGCCCTTCTTCTCCCACGACTTCGACCTGATCCCCGGACGTGTAAAACGTGACGGACCGTCCCTGTACCCGACGCCCCTGATCTTCAAGTTTGACTGGCGCGCCCGCCATTTCCACTCGCCCGTCCTTGGGCGTGTACAGCAAATGTGTTCCCTCGGCGGTTCGATCTTTCGCCTTGAGATTCACCAGTCCGCCCTTGGCCTCCAGACTTCGAACCGCAAATGCGCCCGGGGGCCCGAGCCCCACCAGGATCTCCGGCGCCTTGGTTTCGAAATCCTGCTGGCGTACTGAGGCCGAGCCGCTGAAAGCAAAACTGCGGTCCTGGGGGGTGTAGGTCATTTTCTCGGACCGGGCCGCGAGCCCCGCCCCCAAGGCGCCGCCGCCGACCAGAACCTCCACATCCGTATCGGCAGTGATCCTCGGACCCTGCGGCGTGTCCACGGTCTCAATAGTGAGCGCACGCAGTTCGTCGTCGCCCGCCCGGAAGACCACGCGGTCGAGATATTGAGTCCGTTTCAAGGGCGCGTCGTAGAGAACCTGCCGGCTCGTGGCCAGGAGGTCGGAGCCGGCGGCGCCGAAGGGCGCCCCGGGGAGGCCGCCTTTTTGGGTATGCCGAACTCCGCCCCAGGCTCTGAAAGAGCCGGTCAGGGTGTCGATGTCGAGAGTGGAGGAAACGAGCGACACATTGGCAAGACTGTCGTCGAACGTCACCCCCCCGGAAACGACCATCCGGCCGGTCTTCTCCGAGAATTCGGCCTTGCTTCCTTTGCCCTTCTGATTCTTCCGCTCGAAGACGACATTCTCCACGAACGAAATAGTTTCGGCCTCCCCGGTCGCGGGGTCAAGGCTCGCGGAGAAGTCGGTCGACGATATGGTTCGCAAATCGCCCGCGCGCGGGTTCAAGGGCACGAAGCGCACGCTGGTCCCGCTATTGCCGAGATACTCCTTGAGCTTGCCCTCCGGACCGAACTTGAAGATGAGCGCATCGGCCCGGATCTCACGACGCTCGCGCAGATCCTTGGGTCCAGGATCCACAATCATGACCGCCTCCGGCCCCGCCGCAGCCTCTTCGATGGCCCGACCTGCTCCAAACGCGATCTCCAGACGCCGTCCGCGGATCGTCTTCCGACCGGAGGCTCGCGGGAAGGCGAAGCCCAGGGTCGCCGTATCGCCTTCGGCCACCATTTCGAAGCCATCTCGAAACACCGCCCGGTAAATCACGTGGTCCGGGCCAAAGACGAGTTCCAGTGAACCGGACCGGGTTCGGTTCGTCCCCTGCTTGATCTTGACGTCGCCCTCAAGGAACAGGGTATTGGCTTCGCGGGAAAGGCAGGCCGCTTTCGCCTCGATGTCGGCCGGGGCATCGTCTGGATCGCGAAGCCGGATCTTGACGTCCTGGAAGAACGTGATGGAGTCGCTCCACCCCTCGTACAACATCCCAAGCGCCTCTCCGGAGATGTCCTTCCGTCTCCAGATGACTTTGCGTTCACTCTGAGCGAGGCCGTCACGACCGTCGTAAAAGAGTTCGTCCGTTTCGAGGACAAGCCCGTCATCCGTGGTCATTTTGACGTGGCCCTGGAACAGGGCAGACGGACGGCTGGCCACGTGCTGGGCGTGATCGGCCACGATCTCGACGGTGGCGGGCCTCCCCTGGGACATAAAGGGGATGCGGGCCTTCACCGTATCGAGAAACCGGCGCTCGGACTCCCGGCCCGAGGAGCCTGCGGCCTCCAGTTCAACCCCCTTCTTGCCGGATGCGCTGAAGGACTCGAAAACCAGTTTCTCGAGCTTGTCGGCTCGGGGGTCGGTCGGGGCATAGGCCGATTTCACGCTCGGATCGGCGACGCCCGGGAGGGCAGAAGCCGAAGGAGATGCCTGGCCGCCGCTGGACGCTGAGCCCGATCGCGGCTTTCGAAGAGACTGGAAGAGGGCGACAAATACGCCCACCAGGACCGCCAGAGCAAGCGTTCTCAGGACCCAGGTGGGATTGGAACGGAGCGCGCTCGCCCGACGCTTTTCCTGGAATGACTCTTGCATTCGGCTCGGTTATAGACCGATCACTCGTTCCAGGGCAAGTTTTCTCAAACTGGGCCGACGGACCCGATTCCGCCCATCCCTCGGATAGGGTGTTACGGGTCCCAAGCAACGGACCGTCATCGTCAATAGGCCGTCTCTCTCCCGAGCGCCGAGCCGGAGCTCGCGCTGTTGTGGCCCTTGGCATGAGTCAACCAACAACCATCAAGTCACCAGGGAGAGAGAATATGCGCATCGAGTTTATTGACCGGGACAACGGCCCCAAGAACCTCATTGGCGAGGCCGAGATCTATTTCGACATCGAGGACGGCCTTCTCGCCGGGTTGAAGCTTGTCGGCTTCAGCCTTTGGCGGAACGAGGCGGGCGACCCCGGCGTCACCGTCCCGGGCCGGTCGTGGGGCGACCCGGGAGAAAGAAAGTTCTTCGATCTTCTTCGCGCCGGAGATGGGGGCCCAGACGCGCTTCGCAAACTCAAGACGGCGATCTGCGACCAGCATAGGTTGAGGGGCCAAAACGCCGCCTAGAACCAACCGGCGTCTCAAGACGCCGATGCGAAAACGTCGATCCGGAGGTTTGGGGGTCCGCCCATCCGTGCGTCCCTCGAACCTCCGTCTCGTCGTCTTCCTGCAAGCGCCCACTGCGTGACACAATCTCAAACCGATGATGTCTCTCTGCCTGCTGACGCTCGCTCTTTCCCTCCAAACCGCTCCGGCGCCCAAGGATCAGTCCACCGCGTACGGCCTTTTCCTCGACGCTCTCTCCCTCCGCGACGCCGGCCGATCCGAGGACGCGCTCAAGGCGCTGCAGAGGACGCTCAAGGCTGACCCGCAGGCCGCCGACGCCTACGCCGAGATCGCTCGGATACACGCGGACGAGGGCCATTTCGACCAGGCCGTCATCGGGGTCAACCAGGCCCTGAAGATCGCCCCCATGCGCGCGGACCTTCGAAGCCTCGCCGGCCAGGTTCATCAGTTCTACGGCCAGTCGGGGGGCGGCGAGAGTGAATTGCGCCTGGCCGCCAAAGAATATGAGGCGGCGGCGACTCTCGATCCGGGTGACCCTAACCCCCTCCGCGATCTCACCAGGCTCTATTCCGTCCTGCGAGACGCAAAGATGGCTCTCGAGACCTGGAAACGCCTTTCCATGGTCGACCCGCGTAACGTCGACGCGTTCGTCCAGGTGGCTTCATTGTCTCTGGCCGCAGGCGACACCAAGAGCGCCATTGCCGCCCTGGAGACCGCGGTGGCGGCAGACCCAGGGAACGCCCGCGTTCTGCTTCTTCTGGGCGATGTCAAGCGCCAGAATGGGGCGCCGGACGAGGCGCTCAAGCATTACGAAGCGGCAGCCAAGCTCGACGAAAAAGACCTGATCACCAGGCTCAAGATCGGTGAAATACTGATTGGAACGAACCGAGGCGCGGACGCCCTGGTCGTGGCCGAGGAGATGCTCAAGCAGGACACGAGCAACCGATTCGCACTCGATCTCAAAGCCCGGGCGTTGAAGGAACTGCGCCGCCTGGACGAGGCTCTCCACATTGCCGAAGGGCTCTCCGCCTCCGACCCCAAAGACCTCAAGGCCGGCTTCCTGGTGGTGACGCTTCTTGAACAGAAGGGCTCGCTCGAAGCGGCCGACGAGAAGCTTGCCGGGCTGCTGCGCCGCAACACGTCAGGCGAGGATGCGGAAGGGATCGCCACCAACAATCGCGTGTTCTGGGCTCACACCGGCATGGTCCGGCAGAGATTGGGCCGGTTCAAGGAAGCAGCCGACGCTTTCGGCGAGGCCGAAAGGGCGAGCAAGGAGCCGGACACCTCTCTCCTCACCTATCGCCTCGACGCCCTCCTCTCCGCCAAAGAATTTGCCCTGGCCCTCGAGGAGGCCCGAGCAGCCCGGCTCAATGCCGTCTTCAAGGACGAAACCAACGTTCAGTTCCTCGAGGCCTACGCGCTTCGAGGCCTGGGAAACGAGAAGGCGGCGGCCGACATCGTGGACGCGTTGATGGCGGCCTCGAAGGATGAGGCGAACGACACCCTCGCCGCGGCCGATTTTTTTCAACGCGGGAAGAACCTCGATCGAGCTCGGACCCTCTTCGCCTCGGTGGCCGAGAAAGACCCGAAGAACCTCCGCGCGTTGTTCAGTCTGGGGGCCGTGCTTGAACGACAGAAGAAGTACGACGAAGCCGAGAGGGCTTTTCGGAAGGCCCTCGCCATCTCGCCGGATTCGGCCATCACTCTCAACTATCTGGGGTACATGAACGCGGACCGGAACGTCAGAGTGCCCGAGGCGCTCTCGCTCATCGAAAAGGCGCTCCTCGACGACCCGGATAACGGCTCGTATCTGGACAGCCTGGCTTGGGCCTTGCACCGTCTGGGCAGGAACGCCGAGGCCGAGACGGCGATACGCAGAGCGATCGCGTCCCAGGAGAAGAACGCGGTGGTCATCGCCCACCTGGGCTTCATCCTGGCCGAGACGGGCGATCGCGCGGAGGCGCTCAAGTATCTTCGCCTTGCTCTTGACGGAGAAGATGAGGACGCGGAGCTCGATCGGGCCGGGGTCGAGGAGAAGATTCAGGCCCTCTCGCGAGCCGCCCAGAAAAAACCTTGAGCCCCGGTTCGGCCCTGCGGGTGCGGGGGATGCATGCCGCTCTCGTCCTGCTCGGATACTCCCTTGCCGCCTGCGCGGCCAGAGGCCACATCGCCACTGCGGACGAAGTGGCTCGTTTGAAGCAGGCGAGCGGTCTTTCCGCCTCGGGCCGGCTCACCTTGACCGGACCGCAGGGAAGGTTCTCGACCCGTGTGGTCTTCGGGGTGGCCCGACCCGATTCCCTGCGGATCGAAATTCCCTCCGGAACCGGTCTTCGATTTCTCCTCGTGGCCACCCGAGGAAAGCTGCGGGCGGATCTTCCCCAGGACGACGCGATGTTCGCGGGGCCGGGCACGGCCGACGTCATGAAGAGACTTTTCGGAGTCGATGTGGAGCCGAAGGATCTGGTGGGAGCGCTTCTGGGCTCGCCTCCCGAGTCCTTGCCCGTCTCTTGGCGGTTCGAGGGCGCACGGCCCACGCAGGTGACCCTCCAAGGGTCGGACGGAGCAAGACTCTCCTTGACCTTCGACGATCCGGAAATCGAGCCTCCGTCCGATCGGGCCTTTTCCTTCGGCCCGCCTCGTTCCCGTTCCTGGACCCTGTCGGAAATGTCCGATCGGCTGGGACTGGTGCGATGAAACGCCGGCGATTTCGGTCTTTCGCGAAAATCAATCTCGGGCTCGAGGTGGTCGGAAGGCTGGGAAACGGGTATCACGAGCTCAAGACGCTCTTTGCCTCGGTGAGCCTTCATGACGTTATTGAGATCGCCGAAGCCGGGACCGGCGTGACGGTTCGATCCACCCATCCGGAGGTGCCGACCGACCCGACAAACCTCGCCGGCCGCGCCGCCGTCATCATGCAGGGGCTCGCGAAGCGGAAAACCGGACTGACCATCACAATTCACAAGCGCATCGCGGTCGGGGGGGGGCTGGGAGGGGGCAGCAGCAACGCGGCGACCGTGCTCCGCGCCCTGGACCTGATGTGGAACCTGGGCCTCGGGCCAAAGGGCCTGATGCACTCGGCCCGGTCGCTGGGGGCGGACGTTCCCTACTTCCTGTTCGGCGGCCCCGCGCTGGGGCTGGGGCGAGGCGACGACATTCATCCTCTCGACCTGAAGCTTCGCGAGCGAGTTTTGCTGGTTCAAGGAGCCGGCGGGGTGGCAACCGCCGCGGTCTTTCGGCGATTCGCCGCTCTGGGCGGGCCCTCCAAAGGGGCCTCGCGGATCGATGCCTTCCTGCGCCCGGTCGGGATTGGCTCCAGCGGCCCGGGACGTGCGCTCAAAACGCTGAGAAACGACTTGGAGCCCGCCGCTCTCGCTCTAAGCCCGAATATCGCAACCACGGCCCGAATGGTGCGGCAGGTCGGGCGCGCCACCTCCGCTACTCAGTCGGCCATGTCCGGGAGCGGATCGTCGTTTTTCCTGCTCTTCGGCGATCCAAAGGCCGAAAGGGCGGCCGCCGCCTCGCTTCGCGCAAGCGGGTTTGAGATCGTTACGTGCCGATTTCTATCAAGGAGATCGTACCGCGATCGGTTCGAGATCGAAGGCTCGGCCAGGCGCCCCGGTTCACCAAGGGGTCCGAACTTCGGCTTCTGAGGAACTTCTTCGTTAAGCTTCGGTTCTCTTGCCTCGACACTGGGGCGTCGCCAAGCGGTAAGGCTCGGGACTTTGAATCCCGCATCCGAAGGTTCGAATCCTTCCGCCCCAGCCAAGAGTGCGAGCCCCCTTAGCGTTCCCCCTCTTTGAAGAAGGATAGTCAAAAGACCTCTCGCCATGGTTCGACCTCCGCACGACATCAAGATCTTCACGGGAAACGCCAATCGGTCTCTGGGTGATTCCGTTTCGCGTTACCTGAACGTTCCCCTCGGAAGGGTCCACCTTTCCCGTTTCCTCGACGGAGAGGTCTGGTTTCAGATCGAGGAAAACGTGCGTGGGAAGGATGTCTTCGTCCTCCAATCGACCTCCACCCCCGTGAATGAGCATTTGATGGAGCTGCTCATCATGATCGACGCCTTCCGCCGGGCGAGCGCCGCTCGCATCACCGCGGTGATCCCTTACTACGGATACGCCCGCCAGGATCGCAAGGATCGCCCGCGCGTGCCCATCTCGGCGAAGCTCGTGGCCAACCTGATCTCCACCGCCGGTTGCCACCGCGTCCTCACCATGGACCTTCACGCCTCCCAGATCCAGGGGTTTTTCGACGTGCCCGTCGACCATCTGTTCGCCGCCCCCGTCATCATCGATCACGTGGCCCAGATGGGTCTCCAGGATCTCTGCGTGGTGTCGCCCGACGCCGGAGGTGTGGAACGCGCGCGCGCCTATGCCAAGCGGCTGAACGCCACCCTCGCCATCGTGGACAAGCGCCGGGAAACCGCAAATGTGGCCGAGGTGCACAACGTGATCGGCGACGTCTCGAACAAGACGGTCCTGATCGTGGACGATATGGTGGACACCGCGGGGACGCTGTGCAAGGTGGCGGAAGCCCTGGCCGAGGCCGGGGCTGGACGGATCCTCGCCTCTGCCTCGCACGCCGTCCTTTCCGGCAACGCCGTCCGCAACATCAACGCGAGCCGGATCTCCCAGTTGATCGTCACTGACTCCATCGAGGAGAGGCCGGAACGAAAATCAGATAAGATTGTCGTTCTGCCCATCGGAGAGCTGATGGGCAAGGCCATCCAGAATATTCACGAAGAGGCGTCGGTTACGAGCCTGTTCATTTGATGCGGGCTCGTCAGACGCGTCCCCTAGAGATTTGAAGACCAGAAGCCATGTCAGACATCGTTGTTTCCGCTGAAGCCCGCGACCAGCGCGGCAAGAATGAAGCCCGCCGTCTCCGCGCCCGGGGCCGTATCCCGGCCATCGTGTACGCGCCCCAGAAAGAGAATCTGGCGGTGAGCGTCTCCCCCCGCGAACTGGCCGCGGTGTTCAAGACCGGAGCGGCCGAAAGCACTCTGGTCGACCTCGAACTCGACGGGAAGAAGCGCAAGGTCATCCTCAAGGCCTATCAGGTCCACCCGGTTCGCGCCGAGTTCCTGCACGCGGACTTCTACGAGGTAGCCCTCGACAAGCCCCTCACGGTCAAGGTCCACATCGAGCTTCACGGCGTGCCGGTGGGGGTCAAGACGTTCGGTGGACTGCTCGAATTCATCACCCGCGAACTCACGGTCTCCTGCCTGCCCCTCGACATTCCGAAGAAATTCGAGGTCGACATCACGCCCCTCGAAATCGGGGGCACCGTGCGGGCCGGATCGATTCCCATGCCGCCCAACGTGAAGCTGATGACCGACGACGACCACCTCGTGGCCCAGGTCGTGGCCAAGCACGCCGAAGAAGTGGTGGAGGCGGCGCCTGAGGTCGCCGTCGCGGCCGAGCCTGAAGTCGCGAAGAGGGGCAAGGCTCCGGCCGAGGGCGATGCCGCGAAGGCCGCTCCTGCCGTCGCAGGAAAGGACGTCAAGAAAGACAAGAAATAGCGTTCTATGCGCCTGATCGTTGGTCTCGGCAATCCCGGCGAGAAATACCGGCGAACGCGGCACAATGCCGGGTTCATGGTGGTCGACGAGCTGGCCCAGAGGCTGATCCTGGGCGCCAGGGAGCGCATCGACGATGCCTGGGCGGCGAAAACCGAGATCGCGGGCGAGCGAGTGGTGCTCCTGAAGCCGCAGGCCTTCATGAACCGCTCGGGTCCGGTGGTCGAGGCGGCGCTTCGGTGGTTCAACGTCGAGCCGGAGAGCCTGGTCGTCGTCTCGGACGACGTGGCCCTGCCCCTCGGCACGTTGAGGATCCGGGCGCGGGGCTCCCACGGCGGACAGAATGGGCTCCGGTCCATCATCGAGTCCATCGGCTCCGAAGAGTTCGTCCGGCTCCGCTTCGGGATCGGCTCCTCCGAGCCGGCGGTGGATCTAGCCGGTTTCGTACTCTCGGATTTCGACGACGGTGATGTCCTGAGAGTTCAGGAGATGGTTTCCCGGGCCGCCGATGCCGTGTTCACCATTGTCGAACACGGGGTCGAACTGGCCATGAACACCTTCAATGCCGCGAAGGCCCAGCCCGAATAGCCGACGGGAGCGCGAGCACAAACGACGAAACCCGGCTAGAATAGCCGGCCGCACCATAACAATACTCCTTGCTGCCAGTAGCGAAGGTGAGCCCTTGAGGCTCCGTCTCCAATACGCCAAAGCAGCTCTTTCACTTGATCCATAAGGAGATCAGAAACCCGTGAGCCTAAGACAGTATGAGATTCTGTTCATCGCCGAACAGAATCTCGGAGAAGCAGAAGTCGATACCCTGACCGCAACGGTCAAGGGCTTTATCGAAAAGGAAAACGGCACGGTCGAGAAGGTGGAAAAGTGGGGCAAGAAGCGCCTCGCCTACCCGATCGGCAAGAACCGTGAAGGCAGCTACGTCCTGATGCTGGCCAACAGTCCAGGCAGTTCGATCAGCGAAGTCGAGCGACGCATGCGCGTGACCGATGGGATCCTCCGCTTCCTGGCCGTCCGCATCGATGCCGAGATGAAGAAGGCCGATCGCAAGAGAGCCATTCGCGGCAAGAAGGAATCAACCCGGCGCGCGAGTGTTCGTGAAAAAGACCGAGCCTTCGAGGGGGGTGCGCAATGAACGACGCGGAAACACCCGAATTCAAGGGTCGTGGCGGTGAAGGACGTTCGGGCGGCGGCGAAGGCCGCGGCGGTGAGCGCGGAGAACGCGGCGAGCGCAAGGGCGGCGGCAAAGGCGGATTCTTCCGTCGGCGCAAGACCTGCAAGCTGTGCTCCGAGAAGGTCGACTATGTCGACTACAAGAACACCAAGCTTCTCCTCGCGTTCATCCCCGAGCGCGCGAAGATCCTTCCCCGGCGCATGTTTGGAACCTGCGCACCGTGCCAGCGCAAGGTCCGGACCGCAATTCTGCGCGCTCGTCAGATGGCGCTCATCCCCTACTCGACCGAGTAGTTTCATAGAAGATCGCGCGGCGCGACCAGGAACGTTGTCTGTCGAAGGACCGAATTTGAGCGTTCCTGCGTCTGCGCCCTCGCCTCCCTGGCTCCCGCTCCTGGCGGGGTTGATGGCGGGCGGACTATTTCTTCTGCCTCGACTCGCGGCTGGCGCTCCTGCGCTGGCCCTACCCCTGGGGGTCGCCGGTCTGTTCGCGGCTCTGCCCCTCCTGGTGGTGAGAATCTCCGGGCGATTCACCCAGGCCGCTCAAGCTTTCGCCGTGGCCTTTCTGTTCATTTCCCTGGTTGAGTCCACCGAGGGCGCGGTCGGTTTCGCCCTGTTGTTCGGCTTGTGGGCTCTGCTGGGCGGCGAGGTGATGGTCCGGCGCAAGAGTGTGATCGTCGGTTGCGCGGCTGGCTTTGCGGCGCTAGCGGTGGAGGCTTTGGCCACAGTTTTTTCCGAGGGAACCGCACCCATCGAGGCCACGCTGCGTTCGCCGCAGGTCCAGACCGCGTTCGACCAATGGGCGGCGCAAGCGCCCATGGGCCCCGCGGAAGCCAAGACCGCCATCGAACAGGTACGCTCGGGCATCGTGGCTCTTTATCCGTCTCTCACCGTCATTTCGGCCGGCGCCATGGTCGCCTTCAACGCCATCGCGCTCGGGCGGTTCGTGAGTTTCCGCCAATCCCCCTCCTATCCTGTGGGAGAGTTACGGATGCTGCGATGGCCTCTTGCTCTGGTGGCGGGCTTTGTGCTCTCAGGCGCCATGCTCCTCGCTCCTGGGCTCGACTTGGTAGCCTGGAACGGCCTGGTCATCACCATGTTCCTGTTCCTGCTTCAGGGACTTTCGGTCCTGTCCTTCGGCCTCGCCCGCCTGTTCTCCAGCGAGCTGATGCGTACGTTCTTCCTGGTGGCCTCGCTCCTCGGCCCCTGGGCCATCTTCCTTTGTCTCCTCGGCCTCTTTGATCAGTGGATCGATTTCAGAAGCCGTTTCCAGAGCAGTGACGCACCCGCTGCTCCCACCAACCAAAACCTTCAGTAAATTCTTGTCTTGTTGAGGTCATAAAAATGGAAGTCATTCTTCGTGAGGACTGGGAAGCGCTCGGACGCCGTGGCGATATCGTCAAAGTGGCCGAGGGATACGCGCGTAATTTTCTTCTCCCCAAGGGCAAGGCCCTGGCGGTCACCCCCCAGAACAAGGCCCGCATCGAGAAGGAGCGCAAAGACCTCGGGATCAAGCTCGCCAAGGAAAAGGCGGTTTTCGAAGAGCTCGGCAAGAAGATCGACGGCATGCGCTTCGTGGTTCCGCGGCGCGTCGCCGATGGCGACAACCTCTACGGCTCGGTGACTTCGAACGACATCGCCGATCTCCTCAAAGCCAAGGGCTTCGAGGTCGAGAAACGCAAGGTGTCTCTTGAAGAGCCCATCAAGACGCTCGGCGAGCACACGGTTAAGGTTCGCCTGCATCCAGAAGTCGAGACCACCATTCGTTTGCTTGTGACGAAGGAAGCCTAGAGGAACGTCAAGACAGGAGGCCGCCCACGCGGGGGTTTCCTGCAACTGCCATGGCCACCACGGCGTTTTCAGGCGGAGGCGCTTTTTCCGGCGGGGCCGGCGAGAGGGTCCTTCCCCACAACGCGGATGCCGAACGGACCGTTCTCGGCGCCATTCTGGTGGACAACCAGGCCTTCAATTCCGCCGCCGAGATCCTGAGCCGGGACGATTTCTACCGGGACGCGCATCGACGGATCTTCGAGGGCATGGCCACCCTCGCCGAAAAGAGCGAGCCCATTGACCTGGTCACCCTCAAGAACGAGCTCGCCCGCACTCAAAGCCTCGATGCCGCGGGCGGAGTCGCCTACCTGGCCGGCCTGGTTGAAGGCGTTCCGCGCCTCGAGAATGTCCTGCCCTGGAGCCGAATCATCCGCGAGGCCTCGGTCCTCCGGAATCTGATCCATGCCTCTTCGCGCATCGCCCAGGAGGCGACCGACGCGCAGGACTCCGCCGATGCCATCCTGGACCGCGCCGAACAGGCCATCTTCGCGATCGCGGAGAGAAAGATCCGGGCCGGCCTGGTTCCAGTCAAGGACTTCATCAAGACCACGTTCGAGTCGATCGAAAGGCTCGCTCTCTCGAAGGATGCCCTCACCGGCGTCCCCACCGGATTCATCGACCTCGATCGGTTGACCAGCGGTTTCCAGAAGGGCGACCTCATCATCCTGGCCGCCCGACCCGCCATGGGCAAGACCTCTTTCGCCCTGAACATCGCGCGAACCGCCGCCCAGGCCACGGCCGAGCCGGTCGCGATTTTTTCGCTCGAGATGTCCAAAGAGCAGCTGGTCAAGCGTCTCATCTTCGCGGAGGCGCGAATCGAGTCGGGCCTGGTGACCCGAGGACAGTTGCGCGACTCCGACTGGGGCAAGCTCACCACCGCCTGGGCCGATCTGCACAAGCTCCCCCTCTTCATCGATGACGCCTCGTTCCTTACTCCCCTTGAACTCCGGGCCAAGTGTCGACGGCTCAAGGCCGAGCACGGCCTCGGCCTGGTCGTGGTGGATTACCTCCAGCTGATGGGCTCGGGCGGCCGAGTCGAGAACCGGCAGCAGGAAATCTCGTCGATCAGCCGATCGTTGAAGGGCCTCGCCAAAGAGCTTGAAGTCCCCGTGCTGGCCCTGTCCCAGCTCTCCCGCGCCCCCGAAGCAAGAACCGATCGGCGGCCCCAACTTTCGGACCTTCGTGAATCAGGCGCCATTGAGCAAGACGCCGACGTGGTCATGTTTATCTACCGGGACTCGGTCTATAAACCCACCGAGGAAAACCGGGGCTCGGCTGAGTTGATCATCGCAAAGCAACGCAATGGGCCGACCGACACCGTGCACCTTGTCTTCCTTCGCGAGTTCACGCGCTTCGAAAACCGTGCTCCCGAGGACTACGCCTCGAGCTTCGGCGGCGGCGCCGGGTACTGACCCCCTGGGGCCTTTGGATCGAACCCGCGTGAGCGTTCGGCCTCCGTCGTACCACCCGGCCACGGCCTGGATTAACCTCGACCGAATCCGGGACAACTATCGGGCTCTCCGCGCTTACGCGGGGGCGCAGGCGGTGATTCCCGTTCTGAAAGCCAACGCCTACGGCCACGGAGCGGTCGCGGTGGCCCGGGCCCTCGAACCCCTGGACGTGAGCATGTTCGCGGTGGCCTACGTGGACGAGGCCATCACTTTGCGCCAGGCCGGCATCATGGCCCCTCTCCTTGTCCTGACCGGCTTCGTGCCTGCGCAGTTGAGCGACCTGCTCAGGTTCCAACTGACCCCGGTGATCTCAACTCACGAGCAGGTCGGCGCCCTCGAACGCGCGAAGGACGGGTGTCGGACAAACCTGTCCATTCACGTCAAGGTAGACACGGGAATGACGCGACTGGGATTCTCCATCGCGGAGATCGAGCCCATCATTCACCGGCTCAAAGAGGCCGAAGGCGTCCTCATCGAGGGGCTCATGACCCACCTCGCGAGCGCGGACGAAGACCAGATCGCCACGGCGCGTCAACTCGATGATTTCCAGGAGGCCGTCGCCCGCTTTCGAGCCCTTGGAGTGAGGCCCCGCCTGGTCCATGCCGCCAACAGCGCGGGAATGATGGCTCCGCGCGATTCGCACACCGCGGCGCGTCCGGGGCTTCTTCTCTATGGCGTCGCGCCCCGCCCTCTTTCCCCCAACATCGCGGTCAGACCCGCCCTGGAGCTGCGAGCGCGGGTGGCGATGGTGAAACCCGTCGCGGCGGGCACGTTCGTGAGCTACGGGGGGACTTTCGTGACCGATCGCGAGAGCCGAATCGCCACCATCAATATCGGGTACGCGGATGGACTTCCAAGGACCACCCGCATGCGGGAAAGGGGCGTTGCGGTGCGTAATCAGGTCGCGCTGAGAGTGGCCGGGACGGTGTGCATGGATCTCACCATGCTCGACGCCACCGACACGCCAGATCTGGTCGCGGGAGACGAAGTGACTCTCCTCGGCGACTCGCCGACGGCCTGGGATCTTGCCGATTGGGCCGGCACCAATGCCTGGCAAGTGCTGGCCGGGATTGGCGCGCGGGTGCCCCGCCGCTACACCCTCGGTGGTGAGATCGTGGACGAGACCCTGGCCACACTCGGGCCAGCGGCGGGAGCCGGTCAGGCCATTTGAGGGAGTAGCCCAATCCGGCCCCGGGCCGCTGCTCAGCGGAGCGCTTCGACCGGCAGTGCGACGCCACATTGAGTCCTAAAAGCCTCAGGCCCTGGAGGATCTCCGCCGGTTCCGCGCCCGGACCATTCGGGCGCTGGTGACCTGATCGGGAATGCCGGGCTATCGTGGGTTCGACACGATGGTCTTTCCTGGTCACATCGCTCGATACCAACCCCCTGGGTCGATGGTTCGCATCGCGGGCGCTTGCGCGATGGCTCTGCTTTTTCAGGCCTGCACGGAATCGATTGTCCAGGACGGGCACGCCACCTCCGCCATCGTCGTGCCGAAGGACGCTCCGGTGGAGGTCTTGCGGGCGGCCAAGGAACTGCAGATCTACGTCCAGAAAACCTCGGGCGTCGAGTTGAAGATCACAGCGGCGGATGGCGAGCCGCGGAAGGAGCGTGTCGAGATTCGCCTGGCGGTGAGCCCTCTTGGCATCGCGCCGGGCGGCAACCCTGACACCCAGATTGTTCACGAAGACGGATACGAGATCAGAAGCGGTGGTCGGCTGATCTCCATCATGGGAGGATCGCCGCGCGGGACGCTCTATGGCGTTTACGATTTCATCGAACGGACGCTGGGGGTTCGCTGGTTCATGCCCACCACCATGGGCGAGGACACTCTGGAGGCGAAAACCATCCCCGTTCCCGAACTGGCCATGGTCAAGAACCCGGCCTTTCCCTCGGTCGGCGGTTTCACCTGGGCCGGGAGTCCGGGCGCCGAGGACTGGGAGCTACGGATGCGAGTCCGCGTGGGGAAGGAGGTCCGTTTCGGTCACAATTGGTACAACATCTACCCCTACACCAGGGAGAGCTTCGCAAAGAACCCGGAAATGTTCGCCATGGTGGGAGGCACACGCGGCCGAAGCACGCAATTGTGTTCGAGCAACGAGGATGTGGTTCGGGTCAGCGTGGAGGCCGCGCGCGCCGCCTTCAAGGCTCACCCGGAAGCGCCTCTCTTCTCTATTAGTCCAAATGACGGAGGCGGCTTTTGCCAGTGCGAGCGTTGCCAAAAAATAGACGCGCTCTATGGAGTCACGGACGGGAGTTTGAGCGATCGCTTCGTCCACTACGCGAATGAGGTTCTGACCGAACTCGAGAAGACGAATCCCGGGAAGCAGGTCGGGATTTACGCTTATTCGGAGTACACCTCCCCTCCCAGGAAAGCCCGGCCCAAGGCCAACTACGTGACCGCTCTCACCCACATGCCGTGGGAGTTCTGCCACGTGCACTCGATCGACGACACGTCGTGCCCGGCGAACCGCCGGTTTCTCGCCTATCTCAAGGGCTGGCAAGCCCTCACGAAGCATGTCGGGGTGTACGAGTACTACGGACACTTCTTCGCTTTCACGCCGTGGCCGATCGTCCACTCCATCCGCCGCGATATTCCCCTCTTCAAGAAGCTCGGGATCGAGCGCTTCACCAGCGAGACCCAGCAGAACTGGGCCAACCAGGGCATCAATTTCTACGTGGCCGCGAAACTGGCCGACAACCCCGCGATCGACGTCGACGCGCTGCTGGCCGAGTACTTCGCCCGGTTTTACGGCAAGGCCCGGGATCCCATGCGCCGCTATTTCGACCTGTGGGAGGACGCCATGCTGCAGACCGCAGCGGCCGGCGACCGAGGCTACGCGTGGCTTTCGATATTCACTCCCGCCCGGGTGTCGGAGGCGGCGATCCTTCTTCAAAAGGCCGGAGAACTGGCGGCCACGGACCGCGAACAGGTGCGGCAGCGCGTCGACTTCGCGCGAGTGGGGTTTGGCTACACCGAGGCCTACGCTCAGATGCTGGATGCGGGGTTGCGGAACGACCCTCAAGCCGTCCACTCCTGGTCGGAAGAAGCCCAAAGACGGGTCAGGGCCACCGAGGGCTCGGCCCCTCAAGCCTTCTTCGTTTCCCTGGCCATCGACCAGACCCGCTATCTCGCCAGAATTCTCGACCAGGGTGTGGCTCCCTGGGTCGCCCTGCGCCCGGTTCCTTTTCCTGACCCGACCCCGTCTCCCGGTCCTTGATCCCGGTCGGACCGCCGAAGCGCCTGTTCGTCCAGGGTTCGCCCGTGCATCGTCCAGCCCGGTGACGCCTCGATCCGATCGAAATGGAAAAGTGGGGCCAAGCGGCATACCCTAGAATGGCACGTGCCAAACGAGGCTCCGAGCCCACGCTACGTAGCGGCACTACTGGTCGTCGCCACGCTGATTCTGGTCGTGGGGTCGCTTCTGAAGCCGGAGCCAACCGCAGCCACGGAGGTGGCGCCTGCTCCTCCGGCGCAGTCGGAAGTCAGGCGCCTCTATCGCCTGTCTCTGCGCTCCAATGTGGACCGGATGACCGAGTACTTCGCCCTGGTCGCGGGCGACATCGATCCTTTCCTGGTCCGGCTGGCCGACCTGGAAGTCAGCGGTATCGTCTGGGACTCACGGACCGTCGTCGGCGCGGCCGCGGGGACCATGGGGTCGGAGACGACGCTCGTCGTAACCGCCTCAGGTGAGAACCTGACCGCCCTGCCTCTGGCTGCGGGACCCGATCTCCCTCTGGTGGGCATGCGGCTCACCAGCGTTCAGGATCTGACGCCAGCCCCGCACGGAGGCGGCGGTCTCGACGCCGGCCAGTGGCTTCTGGCCGCCTGGCGCGACGAGGTCAAAGCCCGCCACACGCCCGGCAACCTCATCGGATCGACGTTCACCGCTTGTGGCGAACATTCCATCGAGGAGGTTGAAACCAGCATCACCTTGTCTCGAATGATGAGAGGCGGAGGCATTTTCGACATCGACGGTCGGCTGGTAGCGGTCATCCTCGAGTGCGACGGTCGACCCATCGCGGTCTCGACCGCCAGTGTGTCCGAGTTGCTTCAGGCGGCCTCGAGCACCAACGGACGTCTCTGGAGCGGCCTCGGCCTCAAAGCCAACCCGCTCACGAAGGCACAGGCCACGCACCTGCGCACGGACTCGGGCATTCTCATCACGGAGACCTGGCACGGCTACCCGGCCGAGGGCGCCGGTCTCCGTCCCGGAGACGTCATCCAGAAGCTGAGCGGACAGCCGGTTCAAAAGAGCGAAGACCTGGCGCCTCTCTTTCAGACCTTTTCGGAGCCAATGCCGCTCGTAGTGAGGCGGGGGTCGAGAACGTTGACCCTCTCTCTTTCGCTCACGGCTGTCGAAGGAGCAACCTCAGCGCCCCGGGAAAGCAGGAGCGGGCTGACCTTGGAATCAGACCCGGCAGGGTTCCCAATCGAGTCTGTCCGACCGGGGAGCCGTGAGGCGGTAGCGGGGATCAGGCAGGGCGATCGGCTACTCCGGGTCGATTTCACCGAGCCACGCGACCTTCGGGAACTGCGTCGCCTGCTGTCGAACAACCGAGGCGGGGTCGTTTTCGTCGAACTTCTAAGAGGCGACCGCAGGGTGGGCCTGCTCCTTGAATAGATGAACGCCCTGACCTCCCTGGGCCTCATCCTCCTGCTTGCGCTGTTGGCCGGGCACCTCGTCAAGTTCGTCCGCGTTCCCGAAGTCACGGGCTACATTCTCGCCGGCGTGGTCCTCGGCCCCTCCGTGCTCGGTTGGGTATCGAGGGAGAACCTCACCGCGCTCGAAATCCTCAGCGAGGTCGCCCTGGGACTCATGCTCTTCTCTATCGGGACCGTCTTCGAGTTGGACCGACTGCGGCGGACCGGACGACAGTTTCTGGTCGTCACCCTCGTCGAGTCGGCGCTGGCGGGCACCATCGTGACGGTGGGCATGCTGGGCTTCGGGCAGCCGTGGCAGGTGGCGTTTCTGCTCGGTGCGGTGGCGATCGCGACCGCGCCCGCGTCGACGCTCATGGTGATTCGGGAGACCGACAGCTCGGGCCCACTGACCGAGATTCTGCTCGGCATCATCGCCATCAACAACATCTTCTGTATCGTCGCCTACAGCCTGGTGGCTTCGGCCATCGACCTGACGGCCTCACTCGGCTCAGGGAACCTGTTTCACTCGATCTACACCTCGTTCTTCCCGCTGGTCTGGCAACTCGTGGGCTCCGTGGCGCTCGGCTACATCGTCGGCGTCGTGCTCTCTTTGTGGTCGTCCCAAGTCAAAGAGACAGGAGAGATGCTCATTCTCATGGCCGGTTCGATCCTTTTCTGCGTCGGCGCCGCGCGGATGATGGACCTCTCGACGTTGATCGCGAGCATGGCGGTAGGCGCGACGATGGTCAACCTCTCCACGGGGAGCCACCGCCTGTTCGAGACGTTGTCGGGGACGGACCCGCCGTTTTACGCCATATTCTTCGTTCTCGCCGGAGCCGATCTCGACCTGACCCTCGTGCGCGCACTCGGCTGGCTCGGAGTCGTTTACGTCCTGGGCCGCGCTTTGGGCAAGTTCGTCGGCGCGCGCGTGGCGGCGCGGCACCTCCGCCTGCCTCCCGCCGTTCAAAACTACCTCGGCTTCGCGTTGCTCGCCCAGGCCGGGCTCGCGGTCGGCCTGACCATCAGCATCGAGCGACGCTTCGTGGACTACGCGCCGGTCGTCTCCGCGATCGTCCTGGCGGCCGTGGCCATCTACGAGATGTTCGGGCCGATCAGCGCGCGCTACGCGCTGATCCAGAGCGGTGAGGCGCGCCTGGGGGCGTCGATGCCCGAAGACGCCGGCACGGATTCGAGCCTGCTCGAACCGCCCACCGTCACCTGAGTTCGGGCGTCGTCCTTCTGTCCTGTGCAGTGGGGCCGCTCGCCGTCTGACCCGACCCCGTCTACCACTCCTTGATGGTGTTGAAGACCGTATCGCGCTCCACCGGGCGACGGCCGGCTTCACGGATCAGGCGACAGAGTTCGTCGACGGACAGCGACTGGGACGTGGGCGCGCCCGCGTCATGCGCCACCCTCTCCTCGGTAACCGTTCCATCGAGATCATCGGCGCCGAAGGAGAGGCCAATCTGGGCGACGCGTGGTCCGATCATGATCCAGTACGACTTGATGTGGGGGATGTTGTCCAGCATCAAACGAGACACCGCGATCGCCTTGAGGTCTTCAAAGCCTGTCGTCTCGGGCAGCTTCATGGCCGGCGCTTCCCAAGGCTGGAAGGCAAGAGGGATGAAGGTGACGAAACCGTTGGTTTCATCCTGAAGGTCTCTCAACTGAATGAGGTGATCAACGCGGTCTTCCACCGTTTCTATGTGACCATAGAGCATGGTGCAGTTGCTGGGGATGCCGAGCTTGTGGGCCTGGCGGGCCACGTCGAGCCACTGCTCGCCGTTCGCCTTGCCCTTGATGATCTTGTCGCGGGTCTCCTTGGCGAAGATTTCGGCCCCGCCGCCCGGCATGGAGTCCATCCCGGCATCCTTGAGGGTCTGCAGTATCTCGGGCACCGACTTCTTATAAAGCTTGTGAAAGAAAAAGATCTCGACGGCGGTGAAGGCCTTGACGTGCATGTCCGGCCGGATCTGCTTGATTCCCTTCATCATGTCAATGAAGTACTGAAAAGGCAGATCGGGATGGAGGCCGCCCACGATGTGGACTTCGCGGCAGGCCTTGGGCTGTTTGGCCACGTCCGCGAACACCTGATCGAGCGACATCACGTAGGCGCGGGGCTCCCCGGTCTTCGCGGCAAACGCGCAGAAGTTGCAGGTGGCCGCACAGACATTGGTGTGGTTGAGGTGAGTGTTGCAGACAAAATAGGCGATGTCGCCGTGTCTCGCTTCTCGCACGTGATTCGCGAGCCGACCCAGACCCAGGAGGTCATGAGTGCGGTAGAGAGCGACGCCGTCATCAAATGAGAGTCGCCTGCCGGCGAGGACCTTTTCGCGGATCGTCTCCAGCGAGGGGTCGCTCATGGCAAAAGTCTCAAGGACAGAGGGAGCGGCCACAGCTGGGGCGTTCATTGCCGCTATTTTATTGGATTCGGGCTGGTTGTGCCTTGCCCCGATACACAAGGTCGGGCCTATAATCCCGCGGCAAGGACGAAAGACCCCTGAAGAAGCTTTTTTCCTGTCTTGTGATCGCCGCCTTTCTGGTAGGCCTGCCCGTCGATCCCTCTTTCCTTCCCGGCGGCGGACAGTCGATGGCCATGGCCGCGATCACGCCCCAGATTTCCATCGTTCGGGGAGAGATCGAACGGGGCAAGACGCTCGCCGCCGCCCTCTCGAACGTGATCAGCGGTCGCGAGATCTTCGATCTGGTCGAGAGAGCGCGCGCGAGCTACGATCTCAAGAATGTGATGCCGGGCCAGCCCTTTCGAGTCTCTTTGGGCGGGGACGGGAAGCTCCGCACCTTCGCCTACGCCATCGATGAGCTGCGAACCCTTCGCGTTTCAAAACGTGAGGACGGACTTCACCCGGCCATCGTCTCGCGACAGTACGAGGTTCGGGTCGGAACCGCGGCCGGGGTCATCGAATCCAGCCTCTTCGAGACGATCGACGCGATCGGCGAGAAGGAAGATCTGGCCTTGCAACTTTCCGAAATCTTCGCCTGGGATATCGACTTTAACACGGCCATCCAGCGGGGTGACACCTTCCGGGTGGCGGTCGAGAAGCTCTACCTCGACGGTGAACTCAGGCGGTACGGAAGGGTCTTGTCCGCGGAGTTCGTGAACTCGGGACGGACCCTGCGGGCGATCCGATTCGAAGGCGCGGACGGAACCGGGGCCTATTACGAGCCCTCGGGGCAACCACTCAAGAAAGCGTTCCTGAAGTCGCCGCTTCGGTTCACCCGGGTGAGTTCCAGCTTCTCTCGGGGCCGCTTCCACCCGGTGCTGCACGTGACCCGCGCGCACAACGGAACCGACCTGTCCGCTGGCTATGGCACCCCCGTGCGCGCCATCGGCTTTGGCACGGTCGTGAACGCGGGCGTTCAGGGCGGCTACGGAAAACTGGTGGTGGTCCGGCACGCGAATGGCTTCACCAGTTACTACGGACACCTATCCAGGATTCTCGTGCGATCGGGGCAGCGGGTGAGCCAAAGCGACTTGGTCGGTTTGGTGGGCGCCACCGGGCTCGCCACCGGTCCGCATCTGCACTACGGCATCATGAAGAACGGAGCCTGGGCCGACCCCATGCGCATCCAGAGCCCGCCCGCGGAACCTCTGCGGGCCGCGGACCGGCCGGCGTTCGAGGCAACCGTAGGCCAGAAACTGGCCCTCCTGCCTTCGCCGCCTCTGACCTTCCGAAGGGCCACGGCGAACGACCAGCCACGCTAGAGTGAGGCCATGAGGTTTCGTGATCTCGCGAGCCGTGGCCGGTTCGTCCTCTTCGCGGTCGCTGGCCTGCTGCTCGTTCTATCCAAAGGCGCCTCCGTCCGCGCCGCTGCGCCCATAGTCACCATCAGCGCTGCGGGTGTGAAGATTCAGATCGCATCGGCGCCACTGAGCGAGACCATCGACGCTCTTTCACAGGCCGCCGGATTCAAAGTCACCTACGAAGGATCTCGGCCGACCGCCAGGCTCTTCAATGCCGAAATCGATACGCCCACGGTGGCCGAGACTCTGTTTCGCCTGCTCGAAGGACAGAACCTCAACTATGCCGTGGTCTTCGACCTCTCGGGCCGCAAAGTCACGTCGCTGATGCTCCTGGGTCCGGCCTCGCGAAGCGGCGGGACAACAGGAGCCTCCTCGAGCGCGCCGCCTCGGCCGTTCACGCCACCCGCGATTCGTCGAAGCGATCCAGCGCCTCCTGAAGACGACCCGGCCGAGGGTGAGGACGCTCAGCCAGAACCACCCACTCCCCCACCAGCCCCTTCGGCGTCACCCCTCCCGCCCGGGCCTCAAGGACCGGGCGGCGCGCCGGTCATCCCCTTGCCCCCATCTCCTTTCGCCCCAAGGCCGCTGGTAGTCAGTCCGTTCGCCCCGAGGGCCACTCCCTCGCCCTCACCGTGAAGTCCGAGGCAACTCCGCATCCGGCGCACGCAGGATGACTTGGGCCGGAACCTGATTTGGCCCTCCTTGAGGGCGGCCCCCCACGGCCTGACCGCCGATGACGAAGGGGACGTTGGGGGCGAAAAGCCACTGGTTGTAATTCTGAGTGCCATTCACCAAGCGCAGCGCGGTCTCGGTCGATAGACTCGCCACCCCGGCAACCGGCCCGGTTGGAGGGCCAGAACCCCCGCTGAGAAAAGGAGTGGGCGCCGGCGTGGGCGTGGGCGTGGCCCTTCCCGGGCCGCTGCCGCCCTGAATCCCCACCGGGCGAGGAGGCCCCGCCTCGCCGGGGCGCACGATCCGCCATTTTCCGTCCTTGGTCATCGGATCCTTGTAGGCCTTGCGGAGATACTTCCCTTGCACAAGTTGATCGATGGAGGCGGGCAGGGCGTTTCCGTTCTTGCGTTGGAATCGCGCAATGGCCGCGGAGATCTGCCGTCCGCGGAAAATCAACTCCTGTTCGTTGTCGTCGTGGACCAGATAGCGCCACGAGGGCATGGCCAACATCAGGGCCAGGGTCATGATCGCGAGCATGGCCAGAAGGGCGGGCATCGAGAAGCCCTTTTCGCCCCTCGGCAAGGACGCCTCGGGGGACACTCGCATCATCGTTTCTTCCCTGACGCCGCCCCGGATCTCTTCTTCTCGCTGTCTTCGAAGTCCTTTACCACCTTGCGGATGTAGCCCCGCGTCTCACGGTAGGGAGGAATGCCATGGTGCCGAGCCACCGCGCCTTGACCTGCGTTATAGGCGGCGAGAGCCTCGGCGACTCGGCCCTCGTACTTCTCGAGAAGCTGACGCAGAAGACGAGCGCCTGCGTCAATGTTCTCGCCGGCGTCGAAGGCATCCCGCACCCCGAGTTCCCGGGCCGTGCCCGGCATCAGTTGCATGACGCCTTGAGCTCCCTTCGGCGAGATGACGGCGGCATTGAATGCGGACTCCGCCCTCGCCACCGCGCGGACCAAAGACCTGGGAAGAGCGTACTTGTGGGCGGCACCCGCCACCATCTCCTCAAGGGTCCTCTCCGCTCCGTCTTCAACCGCGTCTCCCATGACCGCGGCCGGGGCGGCCGCGGGTTCGGGATCCACCTCCTCGTCCGGCTCCACGCGAAGAACATCGGCGGTCCGGACCTCGACCTCGCCGCCCGTCACCCCGGCCACGCACGTATTGGCATGGCACGAGAAAGACTCGATCTTTAAGGTCTTGCCTGCGCGAAGAAACAGCGTATCGGCGGCGGTGCTTCCGACCGCGAGGGGAGCCAGGGAGAAAAGCCAGAAACCTGAAAAACGCAACATCCCCCCCGAGACTATTGGGTTACCTGAATCGTGAACTCCACGGAGAGAGATGTTCCCGTCAATACGTCAGCGCGCAAGCGAATCGTGCCGGAGGTGATTCTCTTGGTCTGGACCTCCCCGAACGCGTCGCCGCTGTTGTCGGTGAAATGATCCGTGCCGTGAAGAATGGTGTCGAGGGCCGGATTCTCGATGACGGAGAAACGAACCAGAACTCCGGAAACACCGTTTCCATTGGCGTCGAGCACGGTGACCTTGAAGCCCCCGATCGTCCTTCCGGCCGAGAGGTCGATACGCGGGTCGATCAGGGCAGGCACGACGCGAGCCGGACGGGTCGCGCCAATGGTGACGTCGGCAGACGTCGTGACCGATCCGGAGAAAACCGTCACCGTGGCCGTTCCCGACCGCGTGTCCGAAATCAGATTGACTCGGGCCACCCCATCGTTGGTCTTGGCCTGTTCCTGGATCACGCCCAGAGTGGTGAAGAACTGAACCACCGTGCCGTCAGGAACGGGTGTGCCCGCGGGTTCGATCACCAGAACCGACACCACGGCAGTGTCCCCGTTTGCCGCAATGAACGGCGGGTTGACGGAGATCGCGATGGTGGACCCGATCGGGGCGGAAAGAATGGCCTGTCCACAGGCCGAAGGGATCGCGCCCAAGAGCATGAGAGGGACGAGCGGACGCCTGCGGAAAAAAGCCGCGACGAGCTGCCGAATCATGGCGTCACCGTAACACGAACCGCGCCTACGAGGGGAACCGGGCTCTGACCCGCGCCGGAGCTCAGGAGAAGACTCTCCACAAAGATCGTTACCTCGCCCGGGCGCATGGCCCTGAAACCGACGAAGGCCACCGAACCGGTGCCCCCGGCCAGGGGGGTGGCTCGCCGGAGCTGAGCCGATGCCCGCACTCCTTCGAGCTGCCTTTCGCTCAGCACTTGAACGCCATCGACGGACAGGAGCTGTCCCGGCCCAATCTCCACGAACTCGATGATCGGCGAATCGGCTCGAACCGAAAGCGCCACCTCCTTGAGCGATCGGGCGTTGAAAAGATTCACGGCCACCCGTTGCACCTCTCCGACCTTCATTTGAACTTCCGTGCGGTCCCAGGCGGATCGCGAAGCGAGCGGCGCCATGCTCGGCATGGCCGGATCGAGTGCTGAGGACACCGCCTGGGGCGGCGCAGCGGGCGGCGATGCTCCCCCAACAGGACCGTCCGCCAGAGGCGCCGGAGTGCCAGCAAGGGACGAGGCAGCCAAGGCATCGGAGGGCGGAGTCGGCCTCGCGCTCGGGGTTGGCGCGGAGGTTGGGGTTGGCGACGCGATCAAACCCTGCGGTTCGAGTTCGACCTCCTCGGGGCCAAAGAGGGGACGGACGCCCGGGATTCGGATGTTGTTGCGCAATCCGAGGTACAAAGGTTCAACATCCTCGGGCAAAATGTTGGGCGCCCTGAGAATGTGCGGGGTGAGGGAGATGAGAATCTCGATCTCCTCCTCCCGCCGGGTGTGTCCCCCAAGAATCTTGTTGAGCAGGGGAATCGACTCCAGACCCAGGGCGCCCTTGAGCGAGCTGGCTTCCCGACCCTGGAGCAGGCCTCCAATGACCGCGGTCACGCCATCCGACATGCGAAGAGTGTTCTCCAGCTTGCGGGAAAGAAATTGCGGATAGTTGACCTGATTGGCGCCCGTGCCAAACACCTTGTCCTCGCCAATCAACGAAAACTCGGCCTTGAACTCCATGGTGATCTCGTCGGTGGCGGTGACCTTGGCCTTGTCGATCTCAAGAATCACACCCACGGGCTTGTATTGAACGCTGGTGCTGCCTCCAAGGCCGAAGCCACCGGTCTGCCCGGGCTGTGTCCCGCCCCCGAATCCGGAAAAGAACTGAGGAATAGGGACCTCGGTGCCCACGCTGAAAACCGCTTTTTTCCCCTCAAAGGCCCTGACTTTTGGAGACGAAATGATCTTCACGATGGACTCATCGTGCAAGAACTTCGAAAAGAGGGCAGACGGGATCTGAACAATCCAGTCGGACGCGTTGAGCGAGGAGAGAAGATGCGCGCGCAGGCTGGTGAGCCCGCCGGAAACCTCGCCGGCCACGCCGGTCGGCTGCAACTCCACGCCCGCCTGATAGTTCGAAAGCTGGAGGCCGTATTCCTTGGCCTTGGTCCGGTTGATCTCCAGAATCTCGACTTCCACCAGGATCTCACCCTTGGGCTTGTCGTTCGATCGGAAAAAGCGATCGGCGAGAGCCATCTCGTCAAGGGTCGAGATGATGGTGATGGCATTGGTGGCGTCATTCTTGGAGATCTTGACCTGGGTTCCGAGCGCGGCACGCAGGCCAGCTTCCACGTCCTTTGCCTCGATGTTCTCCAGGTAGAACGTCCTCATCACCTGGTCGTCCCAACGCTGGCGAGTCTGGGCGTTTGTGTCGTCGAAGATCAGAATCGTGTTTCGATCGAGGACTCGGTAGGCCTTGCGGTTGATGAGGCCGATCTGGTCGAGCGCCTCCTGGAACGTGACTCCGCTTAGATTCGATGTGATGGTCTTGTCCTTGTCCCGCATATCCGGCTCAAAGACCACATTCACTCCGGCCAGAGTGCCCAGGGTCAGATAGACCTTTTCCAGGGAGGCCGTCATGCTGAGTTTGATGGGCACCGGCGACCGGGGCGAGAGCAGGGGAACGGGCAAGGTCACATCGGCCGGGCGGCGCGCGCTCAGCTCTTTGGCCTCGCGCCTGTCCGCCGCCATCTGATCCAGACGCGCCTTCAGAACCGCTCGGTCGTCGGAGGCGGCTTTGTTGGAGGGGTCGTAGCCAGCGGCGATCTCATACTCCTCCATGGCCTTTTCCAGGTTTCCGATCTGGAGGTGCTTGCGGGCCCTATCGGTATGAGCGCGGCTGGCCTGAATCTTCGCGTTCTCGAGAGCGATCTTGTACTTGATGTTCCTGGGTGCGGCGTTGAGCGCCTTCGTGAAGCGCGCCACGGCAAGGTCCCAATCGCCGCGCTCAGAAACGCTCTGCCCGCCTCGGTACGCCCTGGCCCCGACGCAGCCCGCCGAAAAGGCAGCCAGGGTCAGGGCCACAACCAGCGTCGAAGCCCCCCGACCAAGGTTCCGTTTGCAGTTCACTCTGTTCTTCAACTTTCCTCAGAAAACTACCGGGTCCGCAGGGGCAGGCGACGCGTTCGGCCCGATCCGAGTTCCTCTATTTCCGCGGTTTCCACCCCGATACTGGTGATCCGAAAGGCATTGCCCAGCACCTGTCCGGGCACCCCAACCAGAACGATCTCTCCATCTTTGACGAAGGAACCGATTCTCCGGCCCTGACCATTATCGACGATACCGATGAGCGCCAGGTCCAGAAGAGGCCAGGGAGTTGGGGTGGGCGACATCTGAGGAGCCGGAAATGGATCAGGGGTCGGAATGGGCATGAGACGGATGACTGGGGTGGGCACCGGAGCCAGGTCGACGCGGGAGTCCCTGCCGAACTTGAACAGATCCCGCTCGGGAGGCGTTACCGTCCCATCGGTTCGACCCAACCGGACGAGGCCAATGGCCGGGACATCAGAGCCCGTGTCGAGACTGAGCGCCGCCTTCGCCACCGGATCGGACGCTGGCCAGAAGGCCTTCCACCCCAAAACAACTCCGACGAGGACGAGCACTCCCGCGCCTACTTCTTTGACGCCCATCACCATTCACTGTAGGCAACGCCGTTCGTGCCCACTTGAGTCGAGGAGCTCTTGACGTCGAAGACCCCGGTAAGAATGTCTTGGTTGCTGGAGTCCGTCTCGGGCGGAATCTCGGTCCAGGGCTCGGGCGACATGGGATCCACGGGAATACTCCGCACGTAGCCATCGGTCACCAGGGACTGGAGGCTCTCCGGATAGCGGCCTTTATCCGACTGGTACTGGTCGATCAGGTCTCGCATTCGGTAGAGATTCTCGCGAAGCACGGCCTCGCGAGCCTGCAGCACTGAGCCACGGTAGTTCGGGAGAGCGATGGAAAGGAGGATGGCCAGGATGGACAAAACGACAATCAGTTCGAGCAAGGTGAACCCTGCCCTGCCGCGGGGGATCCTGCCGGTTCGATCTTCTTTCTTCCGCTTGAGTCCCGCCATCACCAGTCCTTCAGCTTCGTGCCGTCGAGCGCTGTCCCCTCGGCGAGGGAATACACATCGTAAACGTTATCGCCGCACCAGGACGAGGAGTCCTTATCGTCCTGATAGCACCGCATTCCCCATTCGGGCTTCCCCGAGAAGGGATCCACGGGAATCCGCCTCATAAACTTCAGCTTGAATCCAGGACGGCCCACCTGGTTGACCCCGTCGACGAGCGTGTCCAGGGACTCAGGATACCCCTCGCTGCCGAGCTTGACATCCGTCCCGCCGATCTGGCCGCGATCGACCCCGTCCTTGAAACGATCGATGGCGGTTCGGATCTCGCGGAGCGTGCGACGGAGCTCCAGCTCCCTTTGGCGCTCCCGGGTGATTCTGGACAGAGGCAAAATGGCGGAGGCCAGAATGGCGACAATGGCCGCCACCGCCAGCACCTCAACGAAACTGGTGCCCCTCTCAGCGCGACGCAACGGAGGCCTCATCCTTGAAAATCGCCGATAGCTTGAGATTCATGCGACCCCCATCCTCATCGCGAGTGAGGGCCATCTGATCCACCACGATAAAGCGTGACGTTTTTTCGATGCGGCTCAAGAAACCGGTCAGGTTCTGGTAGCTCCCATCGAGAGGCAGGGTGACCGCGCAACGCACGAGGCCCGTTCCTTTGATCTCCTCCATCGCATAACTGCTCTTCTTCGGGCGGAGGCCCGCGGCCTTCGCCAGACTCTCGATCTCCCGCTGGGCGGGAAACAGATCCGAGGCTCTGCTCTGCAAATAGTCATGAGACAGGCTCTCGATGTCTCGGCGATCCTGAGCCAGGAGTTCCTTGCGCAACACGATCCGGTCCCAGAGCGTTTCCAAACCCGCTCGGCGGGCCAAAACCTCCTGCGCCCGCTCTTCGGCTTTCCGGACTCGGTTGAGCCGCGGCCAGGTGAAGGCGGCGAAGACGAGCGCATTGACCAGGAGCAGGACAGAACCCAACACCGCGATGCGAAGCCTCGCCTTGGATCTCCGCCGGATCATTTGATCTTCTCCGAGGTCGGAAGCGGCGCCGACCCTGACCCTGTGGAGACGGGGGTGGACGAGGGACTCAGCGAAGCGGGGCCGGGATCGGGGTCGGAATTGAAGAGAACCTCGATGTCGAATTCGACCACGTCGTCGTTTTCGGACAAGGATCTCAACGCCGCCCTTGAAAAAGCCGGCGAGGCATCGAGTCCTTCGGCCAGAGAAAAGGCCGCATCCTTCGTTCGCGCTTCCCCGGCCAG
>JAENWE010000135.1 GCA_016650185.1 Vicinamibacteria bacterium
ACCCATGGAGTGGTCGCCCGGAAAAAGCCGCCTTCGCATGGCGAGCGATTCGCGATAGAGCGGCTCGGCTTCGGCCATCTTGCCGCGCTGCTCCGGCTCGGCCGGTCCTGCTTCGCCTCGTAGACGACGCCCATGCCGCCCCGACCCACGAGCCCCAGGATGCGGTACTGACCGATTCTGTCGGGTACCTCTCTGGGTTCGCTGCCGCGGGCTCGCTCCGCTTCGGAGGGAGCGTTCGGCTGCTCCATCGTAGCACCATGCTCGACCCCTGCGGTGTGGGAAAGCGGCTCTTCAAGGCTCTCGCGAAACGGCGCATCCGGGGGGGGCTTGGGCGGGTCCGCGGTCATCGATCACTCATTGCGCCGCGCAGTCTAGTGGAGGGTCCCGCGGCTCCGGCTCCGGTCCGCTGACCACGCCTCGATCCGTGGTCTACTGAGCGGATGGCCACCGGCGCGACCGTCTACAACTTCGACATAGACCTCGCCGATGCGGATCGTCAGGTCTACGAGACGCTCGCGCTTCGCGTCGCCCGCCACCCTTCGGAATCCGCCGAGTACCTGGTGACCCGAGTCCTCGCCTACGCGCTGGAGTTCGAGGAGGGCATTGCCTTTTCCACCGGCGGTCTATCCGACCCCGACGACCCTGCCATCGCCGTGCGCGATCTCACCGGCGCCCTGCGCGCATGGATCGAGATCGGGAGTCCGGACGCCCATCGTCTGCACCGGGCATCGAAGGCGGCGCCGCGCGTCGCCGTCTATACGCACAAGGGCGCGGAGCGGCTCGCCCAGCGGCTCTCCGGCGAGCGCATCCATCGCGCTGAAGCGCTTGAACTCCATGCCATTGACCAGACCCTGATCGGGTCGCTGGTGTCGCGGCTCGACCGCCGCATGGCTTTCGCGTTGTCGGCTTCGGAGCGGGAACTCTTCGTCTCGATCGGAGCCGAAACGTTGACCGGCCGAGTCGTTCGCTGGCCGGTCGGCTGAGGGGGCGCGGCCGACCACCTTTCGCTTGGACTGGACCCCGGCGCCTGCCCCGGACTCCAAGCCAGGGTTCGCTGGGGTGACGGGGGTTTTCCGCCGATCCCTACCGCTTACCGCGCGCGGGGTCGAGGGCGTCCCAGCCATCCAGCACGAGAAGTTCCGCGAGGGTGGACGCGCTCGGTTGGCGCTTCACCATCACGAATCGGCCGTCGGGGCCGACGTCGTAGTTCCGCTGGATGACCATACGCAGGTCGTAGGGGCCGGTGAACAAAAGGCGTGGCGTCCCGGCCTGCAGCACGCCGCGGAGGTCGGTGTCGACGGCCATGAGCGATTGTCCGGTGACGAAGAACAGGGTTCGCCCATCCCTGGCCCAGACGGGGGTGATCCCACCGGTCACCGAGATCTGCCATTTACCGCCGCCGGGAGGGAAGGTCTCGACAATGACCTCGTCGGTTCCGGTCTCAGTGGATTGGTAGGCGATGTAACGGCCATCGGGCGAGAAGGCGGCTGCGGACTCTCCGGCCGTGGGACTGGCAAACAAGGGAGTGACACCGCCGTTGGGACCGGTGTCCAGGATTCGGACGTCGATGGATTTCTGGGCGTCTGTGATTGCCAGCCTGCGGCCGTCCTTATGCCACGAGTCGGCGAGCTGAAACTCGCGGCTCTTCAGAATATCGACCTCCTCGCCGCTTCCGTTGGCCGCCTTCATCCGTATCCCGGTCTCGCCGCTGCGGCCATTGGTGTAGAGGATCCCCCGCCCGTCGGCGCTCCACATGGGCATGCCGTGCCCCTGTCCGAAGGTCAGTCGCTGCATTCTCTGCGAGGGGAGGTCGAGGACGTAGACATCGTCGTCGCCGGCACTTCCCCCGCCGATAGCGAAGGTGAGCCGTCGGCCGTCGGGTGAGAAGCGCGGATGGGTGAACGCCGCGGCGGGCGTCGGGATTGCGGTCTCCTTTCCTTCTGGGTCGACGAGCACGAGCACCCGGGTCTTGGCGATTGAGACCTCGGGGACCACGGCCACCACACCGGTGTCGCTGACCGCAAAATAGCCCGAACCGCTGCTCGGATCGCCGCCGACGCCTTCCTGGATGGTGAAGGGTTCGCCTTCGGCCTCGAGGCTCTTGGGGTCGAACCTCACCGCGAGCAGGGTTTCGCCTTTCTGGTACACGAGATAACCGAGGGCGGAGTATCGAGCCATCCGGGCGCCCTTCAATATGATCTTCCGCTCGCCCCCGTCGAGGCGTTGGGCCTCGATATTCGAACTGTCGTACTCGCCCGGGCTCTCAGAGTTTCCCACCGTGAAGATCACGGTCCGCCCATCGGGAAGAACCTGGGGCCATCGGTGAGAACGCTCGCCCCTCGCTGGATCCATCATGGTGACCGCGACCGGCTCGCCGCCGGTAGCGCTCACGCGGAAGAGCCCGCCCGTGTAGAGCGGCGAGAAGATCAGCGAGCCGTCCGGCGTCCACGCAAGACCCCTGGGGGCGAGTGCTTTGGCTACTATGACTGCGGCGCCTCCCTCGGCAGGGACCTTGCGCAGCATCCCTCCAGAGAAGAAGGCGATAGAGCGCCCGTCCGGTGACAGCAACGGGTTCTCGGCGTTCTCCGTGCCTTCGATCCGCGTTATGGCCATTCGATCGAATGACCGGCGGTAGATGCTGGCCGACTGTTTGTCTTCGGCCCCGAAGAGGAGACTCCGGCCATCGGGGGAGAGACTGAGGATCGGGAGCTGGGACCGGGTTAGAAACTGCCCGTCCGGCGCGACGATTCCGAAGGTCGTGAGTGCCTTGGTCGCGCTGCTGGTCGGGCCCCTGGTTCGGACGCCCACTCCGATTGCCCCTACGAGCACGGCGAGGGTCATGGCCACCCACACCGCTGGGGTTCGGGTCCAGTGCCGTTGGTTCGCCGCAATCGGAGGCGCCGGGCTCTCCGCGATCATCGGCCCTTCAAGAATGATGCGGGCTTCCGCGATGGCCTGAAGTCGATGCCTCACGTCGCGGTCGAGACAGCGTTGGAGCAGCCGGGAAAGGGGGACGGGCGTGGCGGCAGGCAGGGTGGCCCAGTCGACATCGCGCATCAGGACGGCGGCGAGCGTGTCGCTCACGGTTTCGCCCTTGAATAGACGGACGCCGCTGAGCATCTCGAGAAGCACGACCCCGAATGCCCAGATGTCCGTCCGCTGGTCTACTGTCTTGCCGCGAGCCTGTTCGGGGGACATGTACGCGGCGGTGCCGAGGATTATCCCGGCCTCGGTGCCCTGGTGGGTCATGGTGGGCGAATGGGACATCTCGTCAGAGCCGCTGGTCGAACCTTCGCCGGTGAAGGCCTTCGCGAGTCCGAAATCGAGGACCTTCACCTTGCCATCGGGTGTGAGTTGGACGTTCGCAGGCTTGAGGTCGCGGTGAACGATCCCCTTTTCGTGGGCCGCTTCCAGCCCCTCAGCGATTTGCCGCGCGATAGCGCGCGCTTCTTCGATCGGGATGGCGCCGCGCTTCAGGCGTTCGGCCAGATCCTCGCCCTCGACGAGTTCCATGGCCAGGAAATGCGCCGCCGTCCCATCGGGCAGGGTGGCGCTCTCGAAGCCATAAACGTGCGCGATGTTCGGGTGATTGAGCGAGGCCAGCAGTCGCGCCTCGCGTTCGAAGCGAGCGAGTCGTTGGGCGTCCTGCGCGAGCGTCGCGGGGAGTACCTTGATCGCCACGTCCCGCCCCAGCTTCGAATCGCGCGCGCGATAGACCTCGCCCATCCCGCCTGCTCCAAGGGCGCCGGTGATTTCGTAGGGTCCAAGTCGAGTTCCGGGAGCGAGTGACATGAACGGTCGAGTCTATCCGCGCTTCGGTGCTCGCTCGGCGAGCATCTTGCGCCACAGCGTTCCCTCGCGCTTTTCACCACGCGCTATTGGGCCGCCAGGCGGATGCTGAATCAGGCTCGGTCCGTTTAAGGGCGCCTGGAGATCTCGTACGGTCCAAGCTGCGTGCCGGCCGAGAGGGTTCATGAATCCTTGCACTCTCATGGGTGGAAGATCAAGGCCTCGACGCGAGCCGCGGAGGACAAGGCGGAGATCGAATGAGGGAGAAGCGGCGCTCGGCGGCTTCGTCAGCGCGCGGACCCTACCTGAAGGACGATGGGCGAGAAGGCTGATCCCGACTCGGCGCTCCTGGAGTTCGGAACTCCTACTCGTTCCGGAGGGCGATGAGCGGATCGACCCGAGTGGCCTGCCGAGCGGGCAGGAAGCTCGCCAGAAGGGCGACGCCGGCGAGCAGGATCGCCACGCCGCCGAGGGTGAGCGGATCGGTGGGGCTCAGGTTGAAGAGAAGCCCCCCGAGAGACTTCGACAGGGCCAGCGCTCCGCCAAGGCCGAGCGCAATCCCGGACAGCACGAGGACCGCGGCATTCCGGAAGACCATGGACATGACGGCTGCGGGATGAGCGCCTAAAGCCATCCGGATGCCGATTTCACGGGAGCGCTGGACCACGGCGTAGGACATGACTCCGAAGATACCGAGAGCGGCGAGAAGAACGGCCATGGCGGCAAAGATGCCAAGCAGGAGCATGTAGAACCGTGGCTGCGAGACGGAGCGCGACACCACGTCGTCGAGGCTTCGCAACCGCGCAACCGGGATCTCGGGATCGAGCTCACGGACCATGGATTCCACAGACGACCCCAGAGACAACGGGGGCACGCTGGTGCGGATCAGGACATCCATCGAGCCGACCGGGAGTTGAGCAAAGGGCAGATAGACCTCGGGAACCGCGTCCCTGGCAAGGCCGAAGGTCTTCACGTCCGCGACGACACCCACCACTTCGCCGCCCGCTTTCGGCAGGCCGTCGGGCCGATGCCAGCCGAGGGTAATCCACTGCCCCAGAGGATTCTCGTTTGGGAAGTACTTCCGGACCGCCGATTCGCTCAGGACCACGACCTGGCTCGAACGAGCGGTGTCACCGGGCTCGATGCCGCGCCCTCGCAGGATGGGAATCCCCATGGCTTTGAAGTAACCCGGGGAGGCGGGTCGGATCTCCATGGAGGGCTGTTGAGCGGGGGAGAGAGCCGGGCGATTCCTGACTTCGAATGTGATGTTGATGTGTGTCCCGCCCAGGGGCAGACCGACGATGGCGGCTGCCGCCCTGGCGCCGGGCAGAGCGGCGGCCCGAACGAGAAGCCGGTCAAAGAAGGCGACTCGCAGCGACTCGTCCTTGTAGGCCTCGGCGGGCAGGGCGATGTTGAACGTGAGGGCGTTCGCCACGTCGAATCCCGGCTTCACCTGCTGGAGTTGAGCGAAGCTGCGAAGGAGAAGCCCGGCCCCCGCCAGCAGCATCATGGCGAGAGCCATCTGCCCGACCACCAGGGCGCCACGCAGGCGGCTGCTCCGGCCTGCAAGCAGACCCCGACCGCCCCCGCGGAGCGCCTGAGCGGGGGATCGACGCGCGGATAGCCCCGGGAGCGTGCCGCAGAGGAGACCGGTCAGGATCGAGAGTCCCGCGGCGAAGAGCATGACGGTCTGATCCACGCGCGCCTCGGCGAGTCTCTTGACGCCCGTCGGCTGCAGGGCGATCAGGCTGTCGAGAGACATGGAAGCCATGAAGACGCCCGCCACTCCCCCCAGTGCGCCCAGAAGCAGACTCTCGGTCATGAGTTGCCGAAAAAGACGGCCCTGGCCTGCGCCCAGAGCCTGACGGACCGCGAACTCGGACTCCCGTCCGGCGGCGCGAGCGAGAAGGAGATTCGCCACGTTGACGCAGGCGATGAGAAGGACAAGGCCCACCGCTCCCAAAAGCAGGTAGAGCGCCGGGCGCGAATCACCGATGATGGACTCCTGGAGGGATTTCGTGGCGCCCCCTAGTCCCTCGTTGGCATCGGGGTAGGCGGCGGCCAGGCGGGCCGCAATCGTCCTCGCCTCCTCGTTTGCTGCGACCAGGGTCAGGCCGGGATTCAGCCGTCCGAATACCCTGAGGTACCAGGCCCCTCGGCTGTTGTGCTTGAACCTTTCGTCGTACGAGAGCGGCGTCCACAGTTCGGCGCCGTCTGGGAAGGAAAAGTCCGGGGGGGCGATGCCTACGACGGTGAGGGCCCGACTGTCGACGCGGATGGTTTGGCCGAGAATCGCCGGGTCTCCCCCAAACCGAGCCCGCCATAGAGAGTGGCCGAGAACAACCACATTGGTTTTCGCCGGTTCATTCTCATCGGCGGCGAGAAACCTGCCCGCCGCAGGCGTGACCCGCAAAACGTTGAAGAACGAGGCGCTCACTTCAGCGCCGGAGAGGACGGCGGGGGCGCCATGACCGGTCAGGGTGACGCTGCCTCCGTCCACCGCGGCGACGGAATCGAAGCTCTTCGCCGAAGCCTGAGTGTCGAGAAAGTTCGGGGGCGAGAAATAGGGAACGTTCCGGCCCTCTGAAACCTGATAGAGCTGAGCCAGACGATCCGGTTCCTGGAACGGAAGCGGCTTCAAAAGCGCCGCGTAAACGAGGCTGAAGATTGCGCTGTTGGCCCCGATGCCCAGGGCCAAAGTGGCGACCGCCACGAGGGCGAAGGCTGGCGCACGGGCAAGGCGTCTTAGGGCATAGATCAGATCCTGCCGGAGAGTGTCCATCCCGACCAGGGTAGCAAGGGGCGTACCGCGTTCCGGGGGTGTCTTCCTGCTGACACGACGGGACTTACCGTTCGCGCTCACGAGCGCACGTGTTCGACTACGAAACGGGGACTGTCTCGCAGCCGAACAGTGCGGCGACCACACGCCGGAGCTCTTCTAGCGGTTTTGACTGGGTGAACCCGGGTCCCGTTCCTCCGCAAAGTCCCACGCGAACGGCCGGCCGCCAGTCGTCGGACCTGGTGGACGATTTCGATCTTCTTGGAACCCTGGTACAGGATCGTCCAGGATGGCGTCCCCGGCCTATCGCCTGGTCCCCCCTTGGGTACGCTGAATGAACAGCGCCATGTCGGCCTTCAGGGCCTTGAGCATGGTGGGCCGGATGTACATCATGTGGCCGCCTTCGTAGTAGGTCAGTTTGATCCGGTCCGCGTAGGTCTGGTCGAAGCCAACATGGTCGAACGTGTACTCGGTGCCGGAAAAGGGCGTCGCCATGTCGTAGTAGCCGTTCGCCACCAGGACGTTGAGGTAAGGATTGCGGGACATGGCCGAACGGAGGTTGTCGGTGAGGTTCAGATAGCGACCCTGTTCGTATTCCCACGGGCGAACGTTGCCGGAGGTGTAGTAGAAGAGGTCGCTCTCCCACTTCAGCTCGTTCCGGACGTAGTCCGAGAAAAGAGCGGTGTAGGCGCCCTGGAGGGCGGTGTTGGACGGATCGAATTCCTGGCTCTCGCCGGCGGCATCCCGGTCGACCGCGGTGTAGCGACCGTCGAGCCGCCCGAGGGTCATGCGCTTGTCGCGAAGGAGCTCCTTACGGAAGCGTGCCGGGCTCACCCGCAGATTGGCCTGCTCGACGAAGTCAGCGGAGAGGCCGTCGAGACGGCGTCAATGGCCACGACATCCGACACGTCCAGAAGGCTCTCCTCGTTCTCAACCAGCTCATAAGGAGGTGCTGGCTGGAAGCCGTCATCCGCCATCTTCACGCGCTTGGGACCGACCAGGCCCATGTGGAGCCAGACCGACGCCGATCCCGGGCCGCCGTTGTAGACGAACGCGATGGGTCGGCTGCCGGCAGGCACGCCGTCCTTCGTGTAGGCCACGAAGAACACATTCGCCCGGGCCTTTCCAGTGGCGCTGCTCAGGGCAAGGGTCCCGGCGGTGGCGGTGTAGGCAATCGCCTGCCCGGCGATCCGCGTGGTGTGCTGGGTTTGCTTGTAGTTGTCTACCGCGGGAGGGGCCGGACGACTTTCAGCCCCGCGCCCGGGAGTTTCGACCGCGGGTGTCGAAGGAGCGCCCTGGCCAGGAAGGCTGTTGCGCCGGCCAGGCTGAGCGTGCGCCGCGCCGGAAGCGAGGGAAACGAGGGAGAAAGCGATGAGAAGCCTGGAAGTACGCATGTTCGGGAAGTCCTCAGGAGAAGTGTCGGAGTGGCGCGCGGTTTTTTGGAGCGAAAACACAAGTGTCCTGCAACCAGCAGGCGGTGCGTTAATCGGCGTGGAGACGCCCGAAGCGAAGACGCCGAGGAGACCGCATATCCAGCATATTCAACGACGAGCAACGCAGCGATCCGGGATGCATCGGCGGCGAATTATGTGACGTACTTCTGTTACGGGATACCAGCACATAGCGCGGAGGCCTCAAGCCCGACGAGGGCGTTGTTTCTCCGAGATCGACTTGATCACCATCCGCCTTGACGCCTTGGAAACGATGCCCTTCGCCGCCTGGGCCAGGGCGCGATCCATTAAATCGCGAATTCCGGGATCGTCGATCAGCTTCGGCTCGGAGAGAAGGACGTGGCGGACGACGGCACCGCCGCCCTTCAGGAGCTTGTTCGGATCCTTGAGCTTTGCGCCCTTCAGGAAGAAGAGATTCACCCACTTGGGATAGATGGCCAGGGAGAAGATCGCGTCCGACGCGCGCTCGGTTGGCCCGAACCCGATCACGAGGGCGTTGTAGTTGTCGTAAACCAGCTCCACCGCGCCAGGCAAGCGTTTCCGCATACGGGTAAGAGAGCCTTTGACCACAGAGACGATCTTCGGATCGAACCTCCGGAGAAAGCCCTCCCATTGTCTTGCGGGTGTGAGTTCCTTCATCGTGCCGGTACTTTGGCAGGAGACCGAGACAATTCGAAGGGGGGGGTTGACACCAGCGCATCATGTGACATAATATTTACGTGTTTAATATGTCACACGACGATCTCGATCACGTCTGGCGCGCTCTCGCCAACCCGCATAGACGACGGATTCTCGACGTGCTGCGGGACAAACCCTGCACCACCGGAGAGCTTGCGGAGGCGGTTGGCGAGAATCGCTTCCTGGTGATGCAGCACCTGAATCTCCTGCGCGAAGCCGACCTCGTCACCGTGGAGGTCGATGGCCGTCGTCGCATCAACCACCTCAATCCTGTGCCCATCCAGCACATCTACGAGCGCTGGGTGGGGAAATATCAGGGCGACTGGGCCGCCGCCCTGGTCGGCCTGAAACGCACCGTCGAAGCCAAAGCCAAGAAGAGTGAATCCCTGCGCCGGAAGCGCGCCTGAAGAGGAATGTCATGGAAGAACGCCAAGTGCACGTCGTCGAGATCAAAGCGCCGGTGGCCGACGTGTGGGCTGAGATCACCAAGCTCAAGCAAATCCAGAAGCCGATGTTCGGCACCGTTCTGGATACGGACTTCAGGCCGGGCTCGCGCATGATCTATCGCAGCGAGGACGGGAAGCGCGTGTTCATTATCGGCGAGGTGCATGAGTTCGTGCCGCCGAGGCGCTTCGTTCACACTTTCCGCTTCACGAACCTGGCCGAGTCACCGACCCTGGTCGAGTGGAACCTCGAGGAGAAAAGCGGGGTCACCCGCGTCACCGTCACCCACTCGAAGTTCGTCGACCAGACGAAGACCGCCGATTCCGTCCGTACCAGCTGGGTGGACATCCTGAACAACATCAAGTCGGTGGTGGAGACGGGCAACGTGCCTCTCAAGACGCGCCTCATCCTCGGAATGATGTCGGCCTTCATGTTCATGGCCCCCAAGGAAACGCTGCGGGCCAACATCGAGGAATTGAAGGAGAGGAAATGATGAAAGCCATCGTCGCCGCTCTGATCGGTCTGACCGCGCTCTCGAGCGCTCCGGAACAGCCGCGATCTCCCTACGATGCCGACCTCGCGAAGAAGCTCGGCGCGGACGAGTACGGGATGAAGGTGTACGCCCTGGTTCTGCTCAAGAGCGGGCCCAGACAGGATCTGAGTAAAGCCGAAAGCGACCAGGCCTTCGCGGGACACATGGCCAACATCAACCGCCTGGCCGACACTCGAGACCTCGTATTCGCCGGACCGCTCCAGAAGAACGACCGCTACCGCGGGATCTTCGTCTTCAACGTGAAGACGCAGGCGGAGGCCGAGGCGCTGGTGGCCACAGACCCTGCGGTTATCGCGGGAGCGCTCGCGGGAGACGTGTACATGCTCTACGGGTCGGCGGCTCTCCAGGAAGTCACGGACATCCACCGTCGCATCTCGTTCAAACAACCCTGAAAGGCAAGCCATGGGAAAAGTCGATGACGCCACCGCGAGCATGATCGCGAACCTCCAGACCCAAAGGGGTCCAGGGCCGACGAAACCCCGCCGTCATCGGTAAGCTCCCGCGGCCATGAGACTCGCTTTCGTCACCCACGCCGCTCATTCCGAAATGGAGGATGACGATCGGCCGCTCGCCCAGACCCTGGCGAGCCGCGGCGCGCTTGTCCTCTCCGTCCCATGGGATGAGGCTCACTTCGACTGGACTCAGGTCGATTTGGCCCTGATCCGGTCTCCCTGGGACTACTACCGTCGCTACGACGAGTTTCTGGATTGGCTCGCCCGCGTCGAAGCGGCGACACGGGTGATCAATCCGCCCGCGATCATGCGCTGGAATGCGAACAAGCGTTATCTGAGCGAGCTCGCGAGCTGGGGGGTTCACGTGGTGCCCACCGCTTTCATCGCCCGACACGAAGTTGAGGTCCTCGAGCGGCTGTGCGCTGATCGCGGATGGACCACTGTCGTATTGAAGCCCGCGATTTCCGCCGACTCCTGGGAAACGGTCCGCGTCGAACCGGAGCGCTACGACTTTGGACAGGCCTATCTCGAACGGCATCGCCCGGATCGGGAGATCATGGTGCAGCCGTTCGTCAAAGATGTGGACGCGGGCGGGGAACAGTGCCTCATATTCCTCGGCGGCCGCTACTCCCACGCCGTCACCAAGAACTCCGCGTTCAAAGGCGGACGCCATGTGGGTCCGGAGGGCCGCCTTGTCGAGCCGGTCAGTGACGCGATCGAAATGGCGCACGATGTCCTCGTCAGAGCCCGGGTATCGGACATCCCGTACGCGCGAGTCGATATCGCGCGTGACGATTCAGGCCGCCCCATGCTCCTCGAACTCGAACTGTTCGAACCCACCCTCTTCTTCAGAGAACAGCCGGGCAGCGAAGCCCGCCTGGCGGAGATTCTGATGCCGTCGTGACCACCCGCGGCGCGCCATCCGACCGACCCGTCCACAACCTCAGTGACCGGTGGACTTCCGTTTCCGCTTGGCGGCCTCGCGGCCGGGCGACGGCTTGATCTTGGGCCTTTCTTCTTCGGATGGGGGCGCCACTTCCGCAACCTCTGGAAGCGGGGGCGAGGCGAACCACAACACGGCGAGAGGCGGGAGTTCCATGCTCGCCGAGTAGGGCAAACCGTGGAAGGGGTCGGCTACGGCATCGACCCCTCCGGCATTGCCCAGGTTCGATCCTCCGTAGATGGAGGCGTCGGTGTTCAGGATCTCGCGCCAGCGCCCTTCTCGCGGCAGGCCCACCCGGAAGTCGTGGCGCGGCACCGGTGAGAGGTTGGCCACGCACACCACCTCGGTCCCCGCCCTGGGGGCGATGCGCCGGAACGAGACCGCGTTGTCGTCGGCATCGTTGGCGTCGATCCACTGAAAACCCTGAGGATCGACATCGGCCTCGAAGAGCGCCGGTTCGGCCCGGTAAATGCGATTGAGGTCTTTGACCAGTCGGGAGAGGCCGAAGTGTTCGGGCTCGTCGAGGAGGTGCCAGTCGAGGCTGCGTTCGTGACTCCATTCGCGCCACTGCCCGATCTCGCAGCCCTGGAAGATCAGCTTCTTGCCCGGATGGGCCCACATGTACGCGAACAGGGCGCGGAGGTTGGCGAACTTCTGCCAGCGATCGCCGGGCATCTTCTGGATCAGAGATCCTTTCCCGTGAACGACCTCGTCGTGCGAAAAAGGCAGAACGTAGCTCTCGCTCCATGCATACAACAAGCCAAAAGTCAGGCTCTGATGGTGGAAGCGGCGATAGATAGGTTCGGTCTGGAAATAGTGGAGAGTGTCGTGCATCCACCCCATGTTCCATTTGAAGTCGAAGCCAAGACCACCCAAATGGGTCTCGCGGCTGACCGCCGGCCATGATGTGGACTCTTCCGCGATCATCAGCACGCCGGGATGGCGGCGCTGAATCACGTCGTTCAGTTCGCGAATGAAGCCGACCGCTTCGAGATTCTCACGCCCGCCGTGCTCGTTTGGCACCCACTCGCCCTCCTGCCGGCTGTAGTCGAGATACAGCATCGACGCCACCGCATCGACCCGAAGGCCGTCCACGTGAAAACTGTCGAGCCAGTGAAGGGCGCTGGCCAGGAGGAAATTGCGGACCTCGCGCCGGCCGTAGTTGAAAACGTAGGTCCCCCAATCCGGATGCTCCCCCTGACGCGGGTCCAAGTGCTCGTACAACGCCGAGCCGTCGAAACGGCCGAGCGAAAAGACGTCCTTTGGAAAATGCGCGGGCACCCAGTCGAGGATCACGCCGATGCCTCGTTCGTGCAGGTGATCGACGAAGAAGCGGAAATCGTCGGGATCGCCGTACCGGGAGGTGGGGGCGAAATACCCGGTGACCTGGTAGCCCCACGAGCCCTCGAAGGGGTGTTCCATCACCGGCATCAACTCGACATGAGTGAAGCCTTGTTCAATCGCGTAGTCCGCGAGTTGATGTGCTGCTTCCCGATAGGTAAGAGAACGATCCCCCTCCTCGGGCACGCGACGCCAGGAGCCCAAATGCACCTCGTAGATCGACATCGGCGCTCGCCAGGGATCGGCGGCAGATCGCGCCTTCATCCACGCCTCGTCTCGGAAGACGTACTTCGGCTCGTGAACAATCGACGCGGTTACGGGCGGCTTCTCCATGAAGCCGCCGTAAGGGTCGGTCTTGACGATCGGGCCCATGGCGGTGCGGATCTCATATTTGTAGACCGCCCCGGGAGCGAGGCCGGGCACGAACAGTTCCCATAGGCCTGAGACGCCCAGACTGCGCATGGGATGGAGCCGGCCATCCCAGCTGTTGAAATCGCCCACGACACTCACACCCAGCGCGAAGGGCGCCCAGACCGCGAACCCCACGCCGCGCACGCCGCCCAGGTTGCGGACATGGGCGCCCATGCGCTCGGAAAGTTCCTCGTGGCGGCCCTCCGCCGCGAGGTGGACATCGATCTCGCCAAGGCTGGGGAGGAAGGCATATGGGTCGGGACCGCGCACCGTGAGGCCGCCTGGATACTCCACCTCGAGCTCATAGCCAAAGACCTCCCGCCGATCGGCGAGCAGGACTTCGAAAAGCCCCGCTTCATGCACGCAGACCAGTTCGTGGGTTTGCCCGTCCGCCTCGCCTATGGCCCGCACGGCCCGCGCATCGGGTCTCCGCGCGCGGATCACCACGCCGCCCGGGGTCGGGTGCGCGCCCAATAAGGCGTGAGGGTCTTTCAACTCAAGGGACAGAAGCCGTTTGAGATCCTTCTTGGTAAGCGTGGTCATGAGACCTCCACAATGGCGAGACCGAGCGCGGTCACGAGTTCACGCACGTCATCGTCGATGAAAACGCCGCGCTCGATCGCAGCATAGAGAATTTCCTGGGCGCGCCCGAGCTGCTCGACCAACCCCAGCCGCACGCCCACCTGAACCAGTCGCGTGACCTTCCGGTAGCGCTCGGCGGCCGGGTCGGCTACCGCGGCTGCCACTCCTTCCGCGACCAGCTCGCCGAAGACCAGGCCCGAGGCGGCGCGATCGAAGCTGTAACCGCGGCGCTCGGCCTCTTCGGCGATGGCCACCGCGTCCTCATAGGCCTGGGCGTCGCGGCTGCCGCCGGCGCGACTCATGGCCTCATCGAAGCGGCGGCTGAAGGTGAACTCGGCCGCCGAGCGAAGCGCCGCGGGCAGCTCGAAGCCGGCTTCGCCGAGCATGGCCAGAATCCGCTCATTGGTCTCGTACAGATGCACGTACTCGCCCGCGAAGCGACTGACCACGTCGCCGAACACCAGGCGAGAGATGTGCTGCAGCCCGTCGGGGAACACACTCTGAAGCCCGTGCTCCTCCGGGCCGAACTCCTGTTGCGCGATCCTCAGCAGGACGGGCAGGGAAGCCGTCCGCAGATTGGACCAGAACTTGGCGGTCGCCGCCAGGAACCGCTGGTTGCCGGGATACGGGCGGAGCGCGCAGTAAAAGTCGACCCCACCGAAGTGCATCGACGCCACCGCGAAGTCGTGACGGCGACCGGTGGCGAGTTCCTCGAGCTCGACCCGACCGGTCCACCGCACCACGCGCCCGTGGCGCTGCTTCTGAGTCTGCGAGGTATGAACGTGGTATCCGGCCAGCGTCTGATCCTCGTCCGATCCATCGACCAGGCCGGAGATGGCCAAATGGGCGGCGACCCGTGATGGGGTGGTGCGCAGAGGATCGACGAAGCGGGTGAAGATGTCTGCTCCGTTTCCCCACTCGGGCACGTTTGACCTCGCTTCGCCGAGGGCCTCCAGAAAAGCATCGCGGGGTGTGGTCAGGCCGAGATCCTCCATTAAGTCCATGGCCCGTCCGGCATACTTCAGCACCTGCACCGTCTCGATTCCGGAAATGTCGGCGAAGAACCAGCCGCAACTGGTGTACATGAGCTGGCAGAACCGCTGAATTTCCAGCAGAGCCAGGGCTCGTTCCTGCTCACTCTGATCGAGTGAACGCGGGGCCACCTCGAAGAGCCACTCGACTTTGCTCTGGCCGGGATCGAGGATCAGCTCGATGTAGCGATCACGCGCGGCCCAGGGGTCCACGAAGAGCTCGTTTCGCGTGCTCTCGAAAATCCCAGCCGCTTCATCGCGCAAAAGGTCGAGGGCGCGCCGGAGAGGCGCGCGCCAGCCCTGATTCCAGCCCTGCCGCGCGCCGTTCTCGCAACCGCAGTCCCGAGTCCACCGGCCGAGCCCATGCGAACAACTCCAGGCCGTCCCTTCACCATTCAGTCCCGGTTTGATGCCCACTTCGAGGCTGGGTGGGTTTTCCTCGAGGTAGGCCGCGTAGTTCGTGACCCGGAACCCGGATTTTTCGGCCTCGTAGAAGAGCGCGTGAGCGAGCGCTCGCTCGCCGTATCGGGTGTGGTGCCCGTAGCTTTCGCCATCGGTGGCGATGTGGACGAGGCGGCCGTCGCCGCTCGCCCCTTGACCCATTCGGCTGATGAAAGCCTGACTCGAATTCAGAACGCCCTCGAAGGCAATCGATTGCGCGATCGGACCATCGTAAAAGAAGACGGCGAGTTCCCGACCCGACCCGTCCGGGTGGAGCCACCGGTAGGCGACTCCGGGATCGACATCGTTGTTGGAAACATCCAGCCACTGCTCTTCGCCTGGGTGGCGCACCCGTTCCGCCTGGTTGGGGGCGAGGATGACGAAGCGCAAGCCCTCCTCCAGGAGGGCGGCCAGCGTCGCATCGTTGGCGGCGGTCTCGGGCAGCCAGAGCGACTCGGCCTCCCGCCCAAAACGGTGACGGAAATCCGCGAGACCCCAACGGATCTGGGTCAGGCGATCACGCTCGTTGCAGAGTGGAATGATGGCGTGGTTGTAGCCTTGGGCAATCGCGTTGCCATGCCCGCGGTTGGCTTTGGCGCTGACCCGATCCGCCTCCAGCACGCGAAGGTAGGCGATCTGGTCGTGCTCCTGCATCCACGAGAGCAGGGTGGGACCGAGGTTGAAGCTGACGTACGCGTAATTATTGACAATGCGCGACACCCGGCCGAAGTTGTCAAAGACTCGGGCAAACGCGTTCGCCCGGTAGCACTCGCGATGGATGCGCTCGTTCCAATCGTGGTCGGGGCGCGCGGAGGGCTCGTTCTCGACCATGCCCGTCCACGGATTCTCGCGGGGCGGCTGGTAGAAGTGTCCATGAATGACCAGCGGCCTCATGCGGTTTCAGTCCTTGTATAGATGGCCGCGGACCACGGAGGCAGTCTCACCCCGGCTTCTCTGCCCGCGGATGAATCGATCACCTCTGGCGGAAGCTGAGCGGGGTCGCCGCCGAATCGGGCTTCGCAGGTCGACAAGAGGCGCTGGTCTCGACCCGAACCCGGCGCCAGCCGCAGATCGCAGTCCATTTCGGAAAGGTTGAACAAGCAGGTAGTGGTTTCACC
>JAENWE010000136.1 GCA_016650185.1 Vicinamibacteria bacterium
CCATGGGCGTGTCCTTCGCTTGATCCTTCTCGTCGGAGAGATCCTCCAGTTCGCTCCGGTTGACGAGATCTGAGCGCCCATAACGAATCAGAAGGCGTGCGATGTCTCTGTAACGCTTCAAATGACCGATGTTCAAACCTTAACGCCTCCAGGCGGACGGACGACCTCACCGAACGTGCAATCCTCGTGCCGCGGAGTGTCAGCTCACAATCCGAACCGCTTGCCTCGGCTTGGCATTGCAATTGCTTGTCCAGGCCGCTATGTCGGGCGCATCGGATCTCACACGGAGACCTGAAACCCGGCGCACTCCGCACGAATCAAGTCAGGAACACCCATGAAACAGACCCTCGCCGCCTTCCTTCTCGTCACCGCGCTGGCAGCCGGCCCCGCCTTCTCTCAGACCGACAGTTCTTCGATGTCGGGCGTTGTCGTTTCTACAACGTCCGATTCACTCGTCGTGCGCATGGACGATGGGTCCCAACGTACTTTCTCTGTCGACTCGACGACCACCGTTCCTTCCGCCCGACTCGTTGAGGGCAACCGAATCACCGTCTCGTATCGACCCCTGGACGCCGGGCGATTTCAGGCCTCGAGCGTCGTCTTGTTCGATGGGCCCACGACTGGGAACCTGGTTTCCCCTTCCCCCCTCGATCGCCCGACGACCACAAGGACCACCGATCGCCCTGCGGCTGCCGATGATCGCGTTAGGGACACGGACAACGATCGCAGGCTTCCTCAGACCGCGAGCAACATGTCTGGGCTGGCTCTCGTTGGCTGTCTGGCGCTGTTCACGGGGCTCGCATTGTCCGCAGTCCGCCGGCGGGCCTGAGATTGCGGCGGCGTGTTCTGCGAACCATCGAGAGAGCACTGCTGTCCATAGGACTTCTGTGCCTTGGCTGCTATGGGGCAGCCGAGGCGCAGGCCGGGTGGTTCAGCCTTCGCCAGGAAGCGCGATTCCATGCCCTTCGAGGCGGGGACGGAGATCGGCCTGTCGACCTCGCTCTCCCGCTCCGCTCGAAGATGACGCTCCGGCGCACCGCCGGATCGGAGGAGGCCTGGGGCCGGATTGAGGTGCCGAGACTGGGCTTGCGAGCCTTCATCGCGGAAGGGGTCGATGCAGGAACCCTTCGCGTTGCGGTTGGGCATGTGCCGGACACCGCGTTCCCGGACGAGGGCGGCAACATAGCACTCGCCGGGCATCGAGACACTTTCTTCCGCCCATTGAGCGATCTTGTCCTGGCTGATGTCATCACTCTGGTGACACCTCTTGGAGCGTTCAGATATGAGGTCGAGTCAATTGACATCGTGACGCCCGATCGCACCGACTTTGTTGCCCGGGGGGTGGAAGACGTCCTGACTCTCGTGACCTGCTATCCCTTTGATGTTCTGGGCCACGCCCCTCTGCGCCTCATCGCCCGCGCACGGCCCGTTGGCGTGCCACGAACCGTCCTCGGCCAGAGGACAGGCGAACACTCAGTGGGGCACCGCACCGACATTGCCGGTCCCAACGCGGAAACTGGAACCTCCCAAGGAGTACGACCATGAACCAAGTGATTCGGGACAACCCGCTTCAGGACGCCCAGGACACAGCTGCCGCGACCGCCGCCAGCCTCGCGTCATCAAGCGCCGTCTCGTGGGCCGCGATACTCGCGGGCGCGGCGGCGACTGCCGCGTTCTCGCTAAGTCTGCTCTTGTTGGGTTCTGGGCTTGGGTTCGCGGCCGTCTCGCCCTGGGTCAGCGCCGGAATCAGCGCCACCACTTTCGGGATCTCCGCCATCCTCTGGATCACAATGACCCAGCTCGTCTCTGCGTGGCTCGGGGGGTATCTTGCGGGTCGCCTCAGGACAAAATGGGTTGGCGCTCACACCGACGAAGTCCACTTTCGAGACACCGCCCACGGCTTCCTGGCCTGGGCTATTGCCGTTCTGATTCACGCGGCGTTGCTGACCTCGGTGATCGCGTCCGTGGTGGGCGGCGGAGTCCTCGTCGGGGCGTCCGTCGCGGGCGGCGTTGCTACCGGGGCCGCGGCGGGAACGACGTCGGTTCGGGGCTCCGGCGGTACCGAGGACCCGTCCGCCGGCCCGTTGGCATACTTTGTCGATTCACTCTTTCGTACCGGCATGGGCGCAGCTTCAGCCCCGCCCAGAGCGAACGGCCGGCTGGCCGGCGCTCAGTCCACTGACGCTGCATCCACCGCCGAAGTCTCCAGAGTCTTCCGGTTCAGCGGACGGCAGGAATCGCTTCCTGCGGACGACGTCCGGTATCTTGGTGAGGTAGTCGCCGAGCGTACCGGTCTCACCCAGATGGAGGCGCAGGCCCGGGTCACGGAGACCTACGGTCGGCTACAGGCGAACATCGGCGAAGTGGAAACGGCGGCGAAGTCGGCGGCCGACAAGGCCCGCAAGGCCTCGTCCTACGCCGCGCTGTGGCTCTTTATCTCGCTTTTGAGCGGAGCCTTCGTCGCGAGCTTGTCGGCCACGTATGGCGGTCGCTGCCGCGATCGTTGATGGACTTCCCCCGCAGCCCTATAAGGAGACACACATGCGATCGATCCTCTTGTACTTTCTCGGCGTTCCCATTCCTTTCATCATTCTGATCGCCCTGCTGACACATTAGGCCCCGGTCGGGGCGCGGCGCGATCGTCGACCTTGAACCCGCCGCCGCCTAACGAAGCTGTTGACGGACGCTCCCGGCCGCTTGGCCGCGGGTGAGGTAGCTCGGGCCGGGGTTACCGCTCGCACGAAGCGAGGTTGACGCGACCAATTCTATTGAGGAAAGACAAATGACAGACAAGACTGACGCGAATCGCGATCCCCTGACCGGCGCCCCGGGTGCACACCCGATCGGCTCCGGTGTCGGGGCCGCCGTCGGCACCGCCGCGGGCGCGGCCGTGGGCGCTCTGGCCGGACCCGCGGGAATGGCCGCCGGTGCGGCGCTTGGTGCGGCGTTGGTGGGTGGCGTGGCCGGAGGTCTCGCGGGCAAAGCGGTCGGCGAAAAGATCGACCCGACCGTGGAAGACACCTACTGGTCGAAGTCCTATTCCAAGGCGCCGTACGTGACCAAAGGCGAGGAGTACAAGACGTATCAGTCGGCGTACAAGTATGGCTGGGAGTCCTACCCGAAGCACCACGGCAAGACGTTCGACGAAGTGGAAGCCGAGCTGTCGTGCGATTGGGCCCTGAACAACTCCGGTTCGTCTCTGACCTGGGACAAGGCCAGGCCGGCGACCCGGGACGCGTGGCGCCGCGTCGAGCGCGTCGCAGTTTAAGAGTTCGACCCTCGGAGGGCCTTTGGGCGCTCCGAGGTTTCACGCGCCGGCGAGTAAAGCGTCAGGCGCCTCGATGGGCGGGGCCGGAACGATCGGAACTGGTTCTGCTTCAGAGCTTCTTGGTTCCGTTTCGTTCCACGGTCGCTTGTGACTCGAGGGCAGCCGCGGTGACGCCACCCTCATCGGCAACCGAAGCGGCTCGTTCCTGATCGAGATCGTTCAGTCCGTCGGTGGCCACCGGCGGTGGCCCGGGCTTGATTGCCTTTGCCTCCGACGTCGGGACCTTTCTCCGCTTCTTTCCTTCGTTCATCTTCTTTTTGATGGCCCCTCTGGGCTCATGCGGCGTTCCAGGGAATCGTGACGACGAAGCCCGCCGCGGAGAAGAAGTTGAGCCTCTTCAGCAGAGCCTTCGCCGCAGGCCCGGATGAGGCGGGATTTTGACCCGTGATGAGTAACCCGTCCGTGACGACATGGGGTTTCCAGTCCTCGG
>JAENWE010000137.1 GCA_016650185.1 Vicinamibacteria bacterium
ACGCCGTGCCCGCGCTGGTCTACGTTCCCGCGAGGTTTGAAGCAAGCGATCGCGACTGGCGGCTCACCGCCCTTCGTTACGGTATCGACACGAAGGTCTGGGACCGTTCTCTCGTCAGCCGCCGGCTGGAGCAGATGGCCAGGAGCGATGATTGGGAGTTTCTCGATCTCACCCCCGCGCTCCGCTCCGCGACCGGCCTGTTCCAGGGAGAACCCTATTTTCAGTTCGACGGACACTGGAATGCCCTGGGTCACGACACAGCGGCGCGAGCCCTGGTGGATTTTCTGGCCCGACGGTCGCTCCTTCCCTGCGGCGGAAAGGCAGCCCTCGAAAAGGTGCGCCTCGGGCCGCCTCGGTCGTCTCGCCCACCCCAGCGAGATAGCGGACGACGTTCGCGGGCTCCTCGATCACCGCCCCCCTTCTCCTTTGGGCTTGGGTGACCCGCGTCACTCCGGCGGTAGCAGGAACCAAGAGAGCGGACCTATGCTCTCTTTATTCCCCCAATCAGAGAGTGAGTTGGTACGGCAACTAAATCGTTACTGCCTTCATCCCCGAGGTCCGGCTTGTCCCAGACCAAGTCACTATTCAGTTCCCAAGGTCTTATATATCAATGAGTTGTGCTAAACACCTCCCCGACGCGCCGAGTGGCCAGGGCTCTCCCGTGAACCTTTGGGTTTGAGACGTCGAGCGGTACGCCTGCTGGCTTTTGGCGCCCTCCTGTTCTCCATGCCTTCGGGACCGCCTACGCGGGAACCCGGCCGGCTATTCCGAGTACATCGTGCCTTTCGACGAAGACATCTTCGCCTACGTGACCGGCCCCGTGGCCACCGGAACGATCGGGGCCAACAACACCACGTTCACCCTGATTTCCGTGACCGCCTGGTCCGACAATGTGACGGTGTACATCGATCATTGGGAGAACGGGTACGGATACGACGAGAACGACCCGGACGGTCCGGGAACGGATGAGAAGTTCTCCCTGAACTCCAGCCAGACCTTCAACTTCAACAGCCTCGCGGTGCCCCGACCCCGCACGGGCGCTGATGGCAACACCTACATCGGCGCGGCCGGCAACTGTAACGGGCAGGCCGTTCCGGTGGGAGCGACCGCTCTCATCCGCAGAACTCCCAACTACTGCTACGACGGCCGCGATCGCATTATCACCATCGGGGGCGCCACCACGGTGACCGCGGCGGTTACTTCAACGCCCCGGGCCCCGGGAAGCTCGCCGCCATTGGCGAAGAGGTCTTCCCCCTGGCCCCTCAGTTGATCAGGTATCGCCTCCCCTTCGGAGAGAACGCCGCCAGCGCTGACTATCAGCGGATAATGGCCCTGGTTCAGGCCACGGAAGACAACACGATTCTTCAAATCGACTTCAACGGGGACGGCGTCTTTGACGCCTTCAACACCGAGAATGGCTACCGGACACCGAGAGTCAACCCGGTGGACGCAACCACGCTGACCCTGCAAAGAGGCGAAACCTACGTGCTGGACAGGGATAGCCAGACGGTGGGGGGCACTTTGAACGCCGGGACGGTCATCCTGGGCAGCAAAACCCTCCAGGTGGAATACTTCTACGGCCAGGCCGGCTCCAACTACAACACGCGTGCGGTGTCGGCTTTCCCGGACGGATTCTGGGGGAAGGGCCAGACTGAGATGTCCATCGGCCGTTTGCCGGTCGCGACCTCGGCCGAACTCGCGGAGGTCATCCGCAAGATCAAGGTGCGTGAAGCCGCCCTGGAGGCGAACGAGCCCTGGGTCCGCAGCACCCTGCTGGTCGCGGACGACATCCAGAATAGCCGCCGCCTCGTCCTGAGTGCCTGTACTCGCGACAATCGCCCCGATGTGCGCCTCTTCGATCGCGGCGAGCGAATGCCGTCCGCCCACGACCACAGGGCCGCCCAGCGGCCGTGCTGAAACGAGCCAGTTCATTTCCACGGCCGCGAACAGGCAGGACACCACGCAGTACGTCGGTCGCCTCGACTGGTACCTGAATCCCAAGTGGCGCGTGATGGGTCGTCATACGTACGCCCGTTCGGAGACGACCGAGCCCGGAAGCCTTTTCTTCGGCGCCGCCGGCGGGCGCACCGCCTTCCAGAACTTCCTGACCGGTAACCGCGATGGCCTCTGCGGCTCGACGTGCATCTACACGGAACCGACTATCGAAGTCGCTTCGCAGATGCGCTTCGCGCGCTATGAGTTCTACGTTCAGGATTCCTGGAAGGTTCGGTCGAACGTGAGCATCGACCTCGGCCTTCGCTACTCGCTGCAGCCGCCGGTGACGGACGAAAACGATGTGCTCACGAACTTCAGACCCGCCCTCTACGACCGGGCGCCGACAGACCACGGCGAAGTCCCGCTATCACGGCCTTCTCGTTGGCTTCCGTCATGACGCCGGGCGAAAGGCACCCGCCTTCAGTTCCGCGCCGACTTCATCAACGCCCTCAACAAGACGCAGTTCGATCCCGCGACCATCCAAAACTCCTGCGCGGTGGCGGTCACCGCCACCGACTGCTCCACCTCAACCGGAAACTTCGGCAAGCTGACCGGCACACGGGCACCAAGAGAAATTCAGCTCGGCGTGAAGTTCTTCTGGAACTAGTGTCCCGTAACAGAGATACGGTGCATAAGTCGGCGCCGAGGAGGCCGCGAGATGCGCACCGCGACTGCCCCGTCGTCGATCGCGCCGTACAACGTCTCGATACTGTCCCGAAGCACGAAGCCTGGCCACAGAGCGGCTTGTCGTACCCGAGCGCGTGCGAACGCGAAGCCTCCCCTGGGGACGCAGGCCAGTGGCGCGGTATCGGACGTCGCAGCAGATTCCCTCCTGAAGAGTCCTGGCTAGCAGTCCGTGCCAGCTGACGCCCGCTCTGCGCCCCTACTGGACGGTCGGAACGCCCTCAGGACAGAATAGGGCCCATATGAACCGGTCAAACCTCAGCCTCGCCCTCGTCTCCGCAGCCCTGTTTGCCGGAGCCTGCGCCACCAACCCGCGACCCGGCGCCCCCCAACCTCCACCGGCGGCGCCGATAGCCGCTCCGCAGCCACCCCCAGCCTCCACGCCGGCCACTCCGCCTTCGGCGCCCGCGCCGCCGGGTCGGCCCACCGCACAACTGGGTGACGGGGTTCGATGGCTGCGGAGCGCGGCCGAGTATCGGGCCATCGCGATTTCAACATATCGCGCGGCCGACGACGCGGTCACGAACGCCGCGAAGGGAAGATCCCGAGACACCTGGGCCGTCGTTCTCGACGCCGACGAAACCGTTCTCGACAACTCGGTTTTTCAGCGTGACCTCGCCCAAGGCGACGCTCCCTTCAGCGAGGAGTTGTGGGCCACCTTCGCGCGAACGCGTTCCTCCGTTTCCGTTCCCGGCGCGCGGGACTTCCTGGATCACGTAAGAGAACTGGGCGGCCGCATCGCCATCGTCACCAACCGCTGGTCCAACCTGTGCGAAGACACGAAGGAGAATTTTCGGATCCAGAATCTGCCCTGGGACGCCATGCTGTGCCGGGTGGACACCGGCGACAAGAATCCTCGCTTCGAGGCGGTGGCGACCGGCGCCGCGTTCGGCGATGGCGAGACGAGAGCAGTCGTAGCCTTCGTGGGCGACAACATTCAGGACTTCCCCGCCCTGAAACAATCTCTGCGGGACGAGCCCGACTCAGCCTTCGAGGCCTTCGGCCGCCGATTCTTCGTCCTTCCAAATCCGATGTACGGCTCCTGGCAGCAAGTGCCCGCGCGCTAGCCCGGACTATTCATGACGAACAAGCGCAGCGTTGAGGGTCAAACGGATAGCCCATCCGTGAACTCCTCCTGCCGAGACTCACGGAAAACGCTGCTGGATCAGGTCGTTCAGCCGGCCTCGGTCGACGGCGAGGAGCGTCTTGATCCCTCCTGCGCTCACGTCCGCCACGATGACCTGGCCCACCTCATCGTGCACGTCGGTGAAGAGGCCGTGGGTCTTCATCTTCTGGGCCTGATAGCGGTTGTCCTCCGTCGGGCTGACGTAGTGAACCGACGACGCCTTGTAGCGGTGGATCAAGAACAGGTGCACCAGGGTCATGAGCCGCTTCTGGCGCAGGTCCGTGTCGAAAGTGTTCTGATCGCGGACCGAGAGCATCTTCCGCCCTCGCCGATCCACAATGAAGGCGAAGATCACATTCGCCACCTTCGTCGCGTCGGCCGAGGCGCCGGACACGATGCTCAACTCCAGAAGCTCCGAGCCCGCGGTGTGCGGCCGCAGTTTCGCTCTCACCGCGGTCGCGAGGCCATGATGCTTGCTCCAGGCCGTGAGCCACTCGTCGAGCAGTTTGATCGGCACCTCCGTTTGCACCAGGTGCTGATGCTGAGTGGACCCCTTGCCCATGGCCTTGGTGGCTGCGGTCCCGCCCGACGACGCCATCAACGCCGCGTCGGCGCGCGGACCTCCGACCAGCGTCTGCGGAGTGCGATAGAGCGACTCCACCAGCCGGAACTTCCGCTGCAGCCGGGCCAGGCACAGCATCCCGTCCTGCCGAAGCGCGGTGGCGAACTCCTCGGCGGCCACTCCGTCGATCTGATGGCCGCCGTAGGTGATGAAGTTGAAGACGAAGCCAAGCTTGCCGAGCTCGGCCGGGAAATGCTTCATCTCGTCATCGCTCATGCCGGTGGTGTCCCAGCTGAACGACGGCGACAGGTTGTAGGCCAGCATCTTCTTCGGGAAGCGGGCGTGGATGGCTTCGGCGAACCGTTTCGCGTCCTTGAGGTCCGCGGTCTTGGTCTCCATCCAAAGGATGTCGGCGAAAGGGGCCACGGCCAAGGATTTCGCGATGGCGTACTCGATGCCGCCCTGGATCTGGTAGAAGCCCTCGGGCGTTTTGGCGATCTCGCAGTCCCAGGCGATGTGGATGCCCATCGACCGCGCCTTGACCCTGGCCGCGTGGAAAGAAGTCTGGTTGGCGAAACCCAGCCATTCTTCGGTACTCATGTCCGTGGAATCCCCCTCTTCCGTGCGCAGACGAATGACATCAGCCACCGCCTGCGGATAGCTCTTGAGGTCCGCCGCGGCCTGCCAGGCCTCCAGGTAGATGGTCTGGATCTTGTCAACCTGCGCCTCGAGAGCGCCTCCCTGAGGCTGGCGAAAGGCCTCGAGGTTTTCCTCGATCTCCTTCATCACGCCCGCCTGAGCGAGCCAGGCGTTCGCCTCCTCGTATTCGGCCGCGGAAACGCTGAAGAGGAAATGCCCCTTCACATCCTCGATGCCCAGTTCGTGGAGTCTCTTGAGGATGGCGAGGTACCCGATCTTGTAGGTCGGCAGCTCGACGTTGGTGGCCCCGAGGATGAAGGGATGATCACGCTCGTCGCCTCGGCCTTCCAGGAACGTGGCTGACTCAGCGTCCGTGCGGGCCACGATGATGCCGGGGACCTTCATGACGTCGAGCTGGAAGCGCGCGGCGTTGAGGCGCTTGATCTGCTCGTCCGCCGGCACCAGCACCTTGCCGCCCTGATGGCCGCACTTCTTCGCCCCCGGTCTCTGGTCTTCGATGTGGTAGCCAGGGACCCCCACTTCCACGAACCTCCGGATAAGGTTGCGCACATGCGCGTCGCCGCCATGGCCGGTATCCGCATCGGCGATGATGAAGGGTTGAAAGTCGATCTCCACGTAGGCCGCCCGCTGGACGTCGCTCATGCGGGACATCGCGAAACGCTGATTGCGGTCCGCGGTGAGCAGGGCGCGCACAATGGGCGCCGCTTCATCGGGCACCTGGCTCAAAGGGTAGCTGGCGAGATCGGGCCCCGGATCTTCGGTCACCGAGCCCTTGGCGGAGGTCGCCCATCCGCCAAGGTAAATCCCCTCGATGCCCGCGCGCTTCATGGCCACGGCCTGGCCGGGTGAATACGGGCCGAAGGTGGTAACCGGCTTGCGCTGAGCGAACAGCTCGGACAGCCGGGAATGGAAACCCTCCGCCGCGCTTCGAGCCACCGTGTAGTCGACCTGAATCCGACCACGTTGTTCCACCACCTGGCGCGCGGAGTACAGGCGGGTGATCCCCTCGAACCGAGGACTCGCCATCCATTGCCCGGTCTCACGAATTTCCTTGTCGAACGAGGTATTGCTCATGGGTCGCTGCCTTCTCCAATCCTTAGGGTCAGACCTTGGGTACGTCTCGAAATCCAGATTCTCGGTAATGCGCTCGCCGTCTTCCTCGAAAGCGTCCATGTACTTCCGGATGCGGACACGCGCCATCGCCAGGTCATGATTGTCGAGGTTCACATTGAGCAGATCGACGTACCACGGCGGCTTCATCGCGGCGAGGACGTAGGTCCGCACTATCTCTCGGGCGATGGGTAGAGTCGTGGTCTTGGAGTCGTCGTGGACGTCCCGGTCGCGCGCGGACAGAAGTTTCGCGTACTCCTCCTCCAGCAAACGCTCGAAAAGCTGGGGCGTGAAGGTGTCGCCCTGGGCCACACCGACGGCAGAGTCGGCTTCGGTGAGCAGCGCCTTCTTGCGCAACCACTCCCACAGGATGCTCAGCCGGATCTCTCCGGTGGCCATGTCCTCCATCAGATAGAGAACGTTGTCGTCGCCGAAGAAGTCCGCGGGCTTCAAGGCCGCGGCCTGCATGCCCTGCCCGAAAGCGTTTCCGTACTGCAGGGCCACGCTGAGCAGATCGCGGGCGCCGCGCACGCTGAGAGGCGCGGGTTCGAGCAAGACGAGATCCTCTGCGTCTTTCGAGGAGTAGGTGAGCCGGGGGAACGGGCGCCCCCGCTGGTTGTCCTCCCCGACCCTCTCCCACACCGGCCGCACAATGTGAACCATTTTCCAGTGCGCCACCCACTTCCCGGAGGCCCCCTCGCGCTGCTCCCGCTCCGCGCCTGCCACCGCCTTCCTCATCCCGCGGGCGACGCCCTCCTTCGACCCGACCGGAATGTTCGGCTCCATGCCGCCCTGCCACAGCGCATGCCGGCCGTCCTGATCGGGCGTGTTGACCGCGCGGCGAACGCGATCTTCGTAGTTGCGCATGTAGCCGTAGGTCATGCCGATGGCATCGATGTTGGGATTGATGAACTCACGATCCCAGGCCAGGGCATCCGAGACGCTGTTGATGTAGTCCCACCGGCCGGTATTGAAGCCGACGAAGTGCCTTCCGAGCGCGGCGCGGATTTCCATCAACTGGAAACTCGCCTCCAATTGCTCGATGAGCACGTAGACCTTGATCGCGCCCTCCGGCATGGACAGATGCCGCTCCAACTCCCTGAGGATGCGGTCCCACAGCGCCGCCTCTTCGGCGGTCTGGATTTTGGGCAGATACAAAACGATTGAGGAGCCGGAGCGTTTCAGGGCCTGGTGGTTGTTGACGACGTAGAGGGCGACATCGACGATCGACGCCGACAGCCCGACTCCGTCCGCCATCCGGATGTGCCGGTCATCAAGGTGGAGCCCGCGCGCCCGGAAGATCTTCGTGGTGAAGGCGAGCTGGCGGCGCCAGTCTTCGATGATGGCCCGGCCGAAGAAGGGGCGCGCCCACGCGTTCATCTCAGCCGCGACCGCCTCGGCCACCCCGAGAAAGACAGGATCCTGAGCGATCGCCAGTTTGAGGTTGCGCTGGTTATCGAGCGACATGGTGGAGATCTGCCCCAGCGCATCCTCGCCGTCAAACATCCAGCCATCGGCGCCGGAGAGAAGGGCGTAGGCGATGTTGCGAATGCTCTTCGAAACCGGCTGAGCGGGCCGAGTAGCCGGCCCGGTCCCCTGAATCCACTGTCGTCGAAGATCGGCCGGAATCTCACTCCCCGCGAACCTGCCGTCGCGAGCGTCCTGGACGCGGATGTCCGTGCCCGCAATGGTCGCATCAGGATCCAGGAAGGTGAGACGCAACCCATTCTCGGCCCGGTCGGCTCGGCGGTCGATCCGCGCGCGCATCAGAGAGCGGCGAGCCTCGTTGATGGGCGCAAGCGCCGCCATGGCGTCTTTGGCCTCGGGAGTGAGCACGTCGCCATAGATGCGATCGAGGTCACCTCGGATCTGGATGCCGGAAAGGCCTTCGGACCTCACCACCGAGTTGTTCTGCGTGGCATCGCGTCGTACCTTCCTTATCGAAAGGGCCGTTATTACCGGTCCCGGAATTGTCCGCCCGCTACCCAACGGCAGGTGGCGCGACCGACCATCGCTCGAAGCCTCGACCTCGCGCGTCCCGATGGTATGGAACTGAGCCGAGGCGACGGCCTATCATAAGCGCCAAGAGGGGCGCACGCCGGGCTCCTGAATCCTTGACGGGCCCTGGTTTTCAGGCGTACTGTCGCGAGGGATCTCTCCATGACTGTCCAACCTCCGAATACGAACATCGAGACCGAGTTGCTTCGGGCGATCAGGATCTTCTTCGAGGAGCGCGCGGCACGGCCGACCCTCGCGGAGAACCCGGAGGAAGTGCTTTCGGGTCGGCCCCTTCAACTCGCCACCACCGTGTTGTTTTTGCAGATGATCAACGCCGATCACGAGTCGAAGCACGACGAGCACGCCGCTCTGGTTGCGGCGGTGGCCCGCGTTTTGGAGGTCGACGCGGAGGGCGCCACCTTCATCATTCGAACCGCCGAAGAGCACATCAGGACACCGCTACCGAAACTTCTCCGGCTGCTCACGGAGCGCTGCACCACCAGCCAGAAGAAGAGAGTCGTCGAATGCATGTGGCAACTCGCCTTCGCGGACGCCGAACTGGCCGGTCACGAGGAATACTTCGTGCGGAAGGTCGCGGAGTCGATAGGCCTCCAAACCGCAGACCTGATCGAAGCCAAGATCCTGGCCCGCGAGGCGTTTCTGAGTTCCGGCGGGTAGAAACCCCGCCCGCCTCTCCAGCCCCCGACGCACCACCCCAAGGAGAACTCACCATGAACGCGCATCAAGCCCTCACCCGGAGGCAGGCCCTGGCCACCGCGGCCGCACTCGCCCCCGTCCTCGCCGCGGCCCAAACCGCTGGTGCGCCAAGCTCAAATGCGACGGGGGCGCCCAAGCCATTCGAGATCAAGCCTCTGCCTTTTGATCCGACGAAGCTCACCGGCCTCTCTGAACGCCTCTTGAAGTCGCACTGGGAGAACAACTACGCGGGCACGATCCGGGCGCTCAACAGCGTGCGCGATCGCCTCGCCGTCCTGAGCGCGGACAAAGCAACGCCGGCGTTTCTCTATGGCGATCTCAAGCGTGAGGAATTGATCCGCCGCGGCTCCATGGTTCTTCACGAACTGTATTTCGCCAACCTGGGCGGCTCCGGCCGTGCGGGCGGCGCGCTCGCGGAGGCTCTCAAGAATTCCTTCGGTTCTGCCGAAGCGTGGGAGGACGATTTCCGCCGGACCGCAGCGTCGCTTTATGGCGGCTCCGGTTGGACCGTGCTCGCCTGGAATCAGCACACCCACGAACTCCACAACTACTGGGCGTCGGATCATTCTCAGAGCGCGGTGATGGGAACGCCGCTGCTGGTGCTCGACTTGTACGAGCATTCGTACCACATCGATTTCGGCGCCTCCGCCGCTCGTTACGTCGACGCCTTCTTCGCGAACGTGCACTGGGATGAGGTGCATCGCCGGCTGGAGGGCGCGCGGAAAGCCTGACCTTTGCTGCTCCCCCTTCTCCTGGCCGCGCTTTTCGCCGCTGACGCCGGGTCCCGCCCTGCGCTTCGGGTGGGTCCGATTCAGGGCGATATTCAAATCGACGGGCGGCTCGACGAGCCGGACTGGGTGAGCGCCCCGTCCATAGCGGAGCTCACGATGATGGAGCCCACGACCGGCGGCGCCCCAACCGGCCGCACCGAGGTCAAGGTGCTCGCGAACGGGGCATCCATTGTGATCGGCATCCGCTGCTTTGACCCCGATCCCACCCGGATCGTCGCCTTCACCAAGGAGCGAGACGGGGACTTCAGCTCGGAGGATCACCTGCTCCTCGTTCTCGATCCGTTTCAGGACGGCCGCTCGGGCTACGTGTTCTCGGTAAATCCGGGTGGGGCGAGGTCCGACGGTCTCGTGGTGTCGAACGGCGAATCGATCGACAAGAACTGGGACGGCGTCTGGGAGGCCGCGACGGAACGCGATGCCTTTGGCTGGTCGGCGGAAATCCGAATCCCGGTCCTGTCAATCAACTTCGCCCAGGGACTCTCGGCCTGGGGGTTCAATGTTCAGCGGCGGATCCAGCGCAACCAGGAGACCGAGCGCTGGGCCGCAGCGTCGAATGACATCAAGATCTATCAGACGAGCCGAGCGGGACTTCTGACTGATCTGCCTGATTTCGCTCTGGGTCTCGGTCTATCGGTCCGGCCCGCGCTTCTGGGCGGCTTCAACCACCCTGCTCGCGGCGCCTCGACGTCGGGCACGGGGGACGCAAGCCTTGATATCACCAAGCGGGTCGGCTCCAACCTCACCGCGTCACTGACCGTCAACACCGACTTCGCGGAAACCGAGGCGGACACCCGCCAGACCAACCTCACCCGATTCCCCCTCTTCTTCCCGGAGAAGCGCGCGTTCTTCCTGGAGGGCTCGGACACGTTCGGTTTTGGACTCGGTCTCTCGGGAGACATTCGGCCGTTCTTCTCACGGCGGATCGGCCTGGTCGCCGGATCGGAAGTTCCGATTCTGGCCGGCGGAAAACTATCCGGCCGTCGGGGGAGGACGAGCCTCGGGGGTCTGTTCGTGCGGACGCGTGACGAAAGCGGCGTCGCCCCGGCCACGTCGCTCGCCGCCATTCGAGTAAGGCGCAACCTGTTCGACGAATCCAGCTTCGGTTTCATCGCCACTTCGGGCGATCCCCTGGGCCGGACCGGGGCTACAACCGCGGGCGTCGACTTCACCTACCAGACCTCACGCTACCGCGGCAACAAGAATCTCTGGATCGGCGGATGGGGCCTCATGGCTCGTCGCGACGGGCTCACCGGGTCACGCGAGGCCTGGGGCCTGAAGCTCGACCTCCCCAACGACCTCTGGGACATCGCCGCGAGTTTCCGCCGGGTTGGCGATGGCTTCGATCCCTCGCTCGGCTTCGTTCCCCGCCGGGCCGTGAAGGCCTACCGCCTCTCCATCAACTACTCCCCCCGCCGCGAAGGCACGTTCATTCGTCAGATGTTCCATGAATTCCGATCGGAGTACTTCACCAATCTGCAGGGTGAGCGGGAGAGCTATCGGATCTTCATGGCTCCGATCAACTGGCGCCTCGAGAGCGGCGACCGGGTGGAAGCCAACATCGTCCCCACCGGCGAACGGCTGGCCGCTCCCTTCGAGATCGCGGACGGCGTGGTCATTCCGGCTGGTACCTATGACTGGCGGCGCTACCGGCTGGAGGTCGAGACCGCGGCCAAACGCCGGCTGGCCGGGCAGCTCACCTGGTGGTTCGGCGGCTTCTACAGCGGAACCCTGCATCAGCTCGAGGCCGAAGGCTCGTGGACGCCGTCGCCGATCGTGAGCTTCCTCCTTAACGCCGAACACAACATTGGACGGCTGCGCGAGGGCAGCTTCGACCAGACTCTGGTCGGAGTGAAGGCACGCCTGAACCTCTCACCCGATCTGCAGGTCAACAGCTTCGTCCAGTTCGACAATGAAACGCGGTCCGTGGGCACGAATACGCGGGTGCGTTGGACGTTCCATCCCCAGGGCGACCTGTTCGTCATCTACAACCACAACATCCGCGATTTCAAGGAAAGCCCGGCCGGCTGGGCCACCGACTCGAATGCGCTCCTCGTCAAGGCGCAGTACGTCTGGAGGCGGTGAAGCCAAGAGTCATGAGCGCTCAGCCCCTGACGCAGTAGCAAGTCGGACCCCAAGGCGCCGATCGCTCGCGTCGCCGCCCCGCGGCCACATAGACTTCCAGGATGAGTCAGGCGCTAAGTCGGGCACTCCTCGTTCTCTTGATCTGCGGCGTCTCGTCCCCGGCGCTCGCTCAGGTTTCGCCGGAACCGCAGCTCATCGAGCTCATCAAAGACATCGGCAAGGAACGGGAGAAGGGCCACGCTCTGGCTGTCCCGGAAGGCGTCGACCCACGCTACTCCAAACGTCTCGACGATGTATCCGAGCAGCGCTACTCAAACGAGGCCAGCACGCTCGGCGCGTTCGCCGACCGTTTGAACGCGATCGATCGCTCCTTGCTTCCTGAGGCGCTTCAGACCGATGCGGAAATCATCTCGCGGCAACTGCGCGACCGTCTGGCTGAGCTCAGGTTCCGGGCCTTCGAGATCCCCATCGGCTCGCGCGAGGGCTTCCACTTCGAGATCTCGGCTCTTCCCGACAAGTACAACTTCGACAAAGTCGCGGACTTCGACGACTACATCGCCAAGCTCCAGTCGTTCAAGGAACACGCGGACCAGAACATCGCCTTGATGCGCGCGGGCCTCAAGTCGGGACGCACCGTGCCGCGGGATGTGCTCGACCGCTATGACGAACCGGTAGCCGCGCTCATCGTCGACGATGTCACCAAGAGCCTGCTCTACCGGCCCCTCACCAATGCACCTGCCTCGTTCGCGGCCGACGATCGCGAACGCTTCCTGCGGGATGGGACGGCCGCCCTCCGCAACTCGGTGATGCCTGGGCTCAAGGAGTTTCTGACCTTCCTGCGCGCCGAATATCTCCCCGGGGCCCGGGCCACGCTCGGACTCTCGGCCCTTCAAGGCGGCGACGCCTTGTATCGACATCGCATCCTGATGCACACCACCCTGGAACTGTCGCCCCAGGAGGTCCACGAGACCGGGAAGCGCGAGGTGGCCCGGATCCGGACCGAGATGGAGCAGGTGATCCGCAGCACCGGCTTCAAGGGCACGTTCGCGGAGTTCATCAAATTCCTTCAAGACGACCCGCGTTTCACCGTGGACAGCGAGGAGAAATACCTGCAGGCGGTGGCGCTCGCGGCCAAGCGGATGGATGGCGCTCTGCCCAAGATCTTCTCCCTGCTTCCGCGCACGCCCTATGGCATCCGTCCCATGCCCGAGCGCATCGCGATTCGCCAATCGGCCGGCTACTACGACTCCGGCGACCCGGACGGCACCCGCGCGGGCTTCGTCAACGTAAACACCTCCGACCTGAAGGCGCGGCCGCTCTACGTGGCCGAGTCGCTAGCCTTTCACGAGGGCGTCCCCGGCCATCACCTGCAGATCATGCGGGCCAGGGAAAACAAGGATCTCTCCGACTTCAGGCGCAAGCTCGGCATCACCGTGTTCGTCGAAGGCTGGGGCCTGTATGCCGAACGACTGGGCCGCGAAGTGGGTTTCTATCAGGATCCTTACAGCGACTTCGGCCGCCTGACCTACGAGATCTGGCGAGCGGTCCGCCTCGTGGTGGACAGCGGTGTTCACGCTCTCGGGTGGACGCGGGCCCAGGCCATCGCCTACATGGCCGAGAACACGGGTTTCAAGATCGGTCCCTCCACCGCCGAGGTGGATCGCCACATCACCGAAGCCGGACAAGGCCTTGCCTACACCTTCGGCATGATCAAGATCCTGGAACTGAGAAAGCGGGCCGAGGAGAAGCTTGGCTCGAAGTTCGACCTGAAGGCCTTCCACGAGGCGATCCTTGGAAACGGCGCCCTGCCTCTCGACCTCCTCGACCGCGAAGTGTCAGCCTGGATCGAAGGCGCCGCCACCGTGAAGTCGCTGCGCGGTCTCCCTCGAACTTGACAATCTCCGGAACGCCAGCGTACTTTTTCGCATGCGGACGCCTGCCGTAGCGCCATGGAGCCTCCTCATTCTGACCGCGGGGGGGGTAATCCTTGGCGGGGCCGGCGCCTCGGGTCAGGACCAGAGCGCGGCCGAGCGCAACTTCTTCGCCTGCCGGGTGGGCTACTCAAGCTGCAAGCCGGGTGAATTTTCGAAAGAGCAGCTCGAGATCGTCGAGCAGGCGAGTCTCGCCCGTAATTTTTCCGCCTGCCGGACGGGATCTACGGCCTGCAAGAGCGACCTGCTCACCGAAGACCAGGCGGAGGCGGTGCACACCGGACACCTGGCGCGGAATTTCACCGCCTGCCGGTACCGTTACCTTGGCTGCGACTTGACCCTGCTCACTGACGATCAACTGGAGGCGGTGGAGACTGAACGGCGAGCCCAGAACTTCTCCGCCTGCTGGAATGGCTTCTCCAACTGCAACCGCTCGCTTCTGAGCGCCGACCAAGGGGACTCGATTGAGAGCGCGCGACTCGCCCGCAACTTCGCGGCCTGCCGCGCCGGCACGACCCGGTGTGATCGCACCCTTCTCAACGCGGATCAGCAAGAGTCGGTTGAAACCGAGCGGCGCGCCCAGAACTATGCGGCCTGCCGCGGGGGCTTCGCGGACTGCGACCGCAGCCTTCTCGATGGGGATCAGAAAGACGCGGTCGAGGCCGCCCAGCTGGCTCGCAATTTCGCCAGCTGCCGGAGCGGTGACGCGGGGTGCGACCGCGCGCGGTTATCCGCCGACCAGGCAGAGTCGGTGGCGACCGAGCGTCGGGCCCGGAACTTCGCGGATTGCTGGAACGGATATTCGCGATGCGACCAGGGCGTCCTCACTCCCGATCAGGCGGAGTCCGCCCGCACCGCGAGCCTCGCCCGCAACTTCGCGGACTGCCGGAGCGGATTCTCTCGCTGCGATCTCTGCGTCCTCGACAAAGACCAGCGCCAGGCGGTCGAGACCGAGCAGCGCGCTCAGAACTTCGCCGCCTGCTGGAACGGCTATTCGAGCTGCAAGCAGGATCTGCTGACCGCCCAACAGGGGGAGTCGGTGCGCGCGACGACGCTGGCCCGGAACTTCGAAGCCTGCCGCACCGGACTCGAAAGCTGCAACCGAAGCATCCTGATCTTGGAACAGGTTGAAGCGCTCAAGCGCTAGTCTAGTGCCGATGCATCATCGCGTCGATCATGGGCCTGCCCAGCGGGTTCGCTAAAATCGCGGCATGCGATCATCAGTCATCGTCTCCGCCGTCCGCACCCCCACCGGGAAGTTCCTCGGGGGCCTGAAGTCCTTCACCGCGCCGCAGCTCGGCGCTCGGGTCATCAAGGAGACGATCCGGCGCGCCGGCATCGATCCCGCCGATGTGGATGAAGTGATCATGGGCAACGTCGTCTCCGCCGGGCTCGGACAGGCCCCGGCGCGACAGGCCGCCATCCATGCCGGCCTGCCCCCGAAAGTGGGCGCCCTCACCATTAACAAGGTTTGCGGCTCCGGCCTGAAGGCGGTCATGCTGGCCGCCCAGGGCATCGCCGCCGGTGACGCGGATATCGTGGTCGCGGGAGGTATGGAGTCGATGTCGAACTGCCCTCACCTGCTGCGCGGCGCGCGCGAAGGTCTGCGCATGGGCCATGGGACGCTCATTGATTCGATGATCCACGACGGCCTCTGGGACGCGTATTCGGATTTCCACATGGGCTGCACCGGCGAGATCGTGTCCGAAAAATACGAGGTCAGCCGGCAGCAGCAGGACGAGTACGCGGTGCGAAGCCACCAGAAAGCTCTCGCCGCCATCAACGCGGGCGCGTTCAAGGACGAAATCCTCAAGGTCGAGATCGCCCAGCGGAAGGGCCCGGCGGTGGCGTTCGAGAACGACGAGTCACCCCGCGCCGATACCTCGATGGAGAGCCTTGGGAAGCTGAAACCCGCGTTCAAGGAGGGCGGAACGGTCACGGCCGGCAACGCCCCCGGCGTCAATGACGGCGCCGCCGCCCTCGTGGTGATGGCGGAGGATCTCGCCACAAGTCGGGGGGTCAAGCCACTGGCCCGGATCATCGGCCAGGCCACCGCAGGCGTCGAACCGTCTCTGGTCATGATGGCGCCGGTCGAAGCGGTCAGGAAGCTTCTCAAGAAAACCGGATGGAAAACTGAGGACGTGGACCTCTTCGAGCTCAACGAGGCTTTCGCGGTTCAGGCGGTGGCGGTGGCGAAGGAGCTGGGCCTCGATCTCGCGAGAGTCAACGTGAACGGTGGCGCGGTCGCCCTTGGCCATCCGATCGGCGCCTCGGGCGCCCGAATCCTGACCACCCTGATCTACGCGCTGCAGGCCCGTGGTTTGAAGCGCGGCGTCGCCACGTTGTGCCTCGGAGGCGGCAATGGGGTGGCGCTCGCCATCGAACGGATGTCTTGACTCCATCGTCTTTTTTTTGAGGCCCTTGACCCATTGAGTGGCGGCTCACGATAATCTTTGACTGGTAAGGTGGTTCTTGCCCCTGCGCAAGGCCTCGCCTCTCATCCACTTCACACAAAGGACGTCATGCCACTCGAAGACGAACTGAAAGCCCGCACGCTCGCCCTGTTGAGCCAGCAAATGGCCAACTGGGTGGTCGAAATCCAGAAGCGCATCGCCGAGCACCAGACCAGCCTGGTTGGAAAGCTGGACGAACTCCAGGAGAACGTCGCCCGCTACGACGAGAAGATCGACGAAGACGCCATCTCCAGGGCGATCGGGGAAGTGTTCGCGGCAAACCCAGGAGCCGCATCGCCTTCCCCGGTCGCGGAAACAGGCCCAAACGTTGCCTTACTCCTCTCCGCCATGGCCCAGGTCGACACCGGCGCGAATCTGACTGAAGTCCTGACCAGCCTGGTCAACGAAAGCGCCAAGCAGGTCGACCGCGTGGCCATGTTCATCATCAAGGGCGCGAACGCTGTCGGCTGGTACGCCAAGGGCTTTGAAGTCAACGAAGCGGTGAAGCAGATTCAGATCCCGCTCGCGAACGATACGATTTTCCGAACGATTCAGTCCGATCGCGCTCCCGTTCTCTTCAACCCTGCGACAACGGGCCAGACTGCCCCGTCCCTGCAAAAAATGGGGAGCCTCGGTTCCTCCGCCATCGCGGCCCCTATGGTTCTGAGGGACAAACTCGCGGCTGTCCTGTACTGCGACACCACCGGCCCCATGAGCGACCCTCAGGCGGCGTTTATCGACGGGCTCGTCCGCTTTGCGGCCAAGACCACGGACCTTCTCTCGTTCGTTCCGCGTACTCCCGGAGCCCATCCGCCCGCCCCGGTGGTCACCGCCAACGCCCCCGCGACCCGGCCTGCTCCGCCTCCCCTTCCCCCGCCCCCGCCCGCTGAAGGCGGTACCGTGATGTTCACGCCATCGCAGATGGCGTCCATGCATGCGACCGCTCCGCCCCCGGCGCCACCTCCACCTCCTCCTCCTGCCGCTCCGAAACCGGACGGGGCTGGCACGGTAATGTTCACGGCATCGCAGATGGACCAGATGCGGCAGCAAATGTCGCAGATGAAGCCCGCTCCCGCCCCGGCCGCGCCGGCGCTCTCTCCGGAAGAGACGAAGGCCCACGAGGACGCGAAGCGATTTGCGAGACTGATCGTCAGCGAAATCAAGCTTTACAACGAAGCCAAGGTGACCGAGGGGCGCAAGGCCAAGGATCTCAGTTCACGCCTGAAGGAAGATATCGATCGTGGCCGGCAGATGTACCACGACCGAATCTCCCCCGGCCTCAGAAACAACACGAACTACTTCCATGACGAGTTGGTCCGGCTGCTCGCGGGCGGCGATCCGGCGGCCCTCGGCCCCATGTAGGGCTCAAAGCGTGGCCGACTCCCGGAGAAAGATCGAGGCAACGTCGAGCGCGCCCTCGAAGCGCCCTACCGCGAATTCTCTGGTGCTCCTTGTCTTGGCCGCGGGTCTTTCGGCCCGCGACGCTTCGGCCCATCAGACCGAATCCGATAACCTTGAGCGCCTAAGACCGGTCCTGACCGGCGCCGAGGCGACACTCCTGAAGGCGGCTGAGGATCTTCGCGGCGGGGTGCAGTTGGCGGTCGTCGAGCGGCTTCGCGGGCTCTCGACGGATCACGCGGGCCAAGAGATTTCCGGCCTCGCCCAGATCCTGGTGGCAACGTCGTCTCTGGCTCTTGGCCGATACGAGGAGGCGGCCGCGGCGGCCCGTCATCCAGACATCGATCGCACCGTTCTGGGCGACCGGGCCCTCCTCATCCTCGCCCGCGCCAAGGCTCGCGCCGGCGAGTTCGGCGCCGCCGCCTCCGCCTATCTCCGAGCGGTCGACGCGGCCCAGGCCGACGATGTGGGTTGCAGCGCGCGACTGGGCGCGGCGGCGGCACTCCAGCAGATCAAGCAGAGCGCCCGACGAGTGGCCCTCTTGACTGAAGCCACCTCGATCTGCCTCAAGGATCACGCGGACGTGCTCCTCGATCTCGGGGAAGCTCTGGTAGCTCAGGGTTCGCAAGACGAGGCTCTCATCTGGTTCGAGAAAATCGAGCACGCCTTTCCGACCTCACCTCAGGCGCGCAACAGTTCCAGCATGATCGCCCGTATCCTCGGACCGGGCGGGACTCATGCGCAGCGTTCGGCTCGCCAGGATTTCGAGCGGCGTTTCGCCCGGGCCAACGCCCTGCTGGAGCGAGGCCAGAGAACCGCCGCCCTCGCCGAGCTTCGCAAGCTCAAGGTTCACAAGGCCGTGGGTGAGAGCCTCGATCAGGTCCTGGTGGCCCTCGGCCGCGCGCTCTCCCGGCAATCCACGCGCGAGGCCAAGACCTTGTTGAGCGCGATCCCCGACACCTCCTCGGTCAACCCCGAGGCGCGTCTCCTGCTGGCCCGCATCTCGCCCGTGGCCGAGCGCCCGGCCCGACTCAACGAAGTGGTCGCGGCCTTCCCGGGAACCAAGGTGGCGGAAGAGGCTCTTTACTCGCTGGCCACGTTCTTCCAGAAGGACGCTCTCTACACCGACGCCGCCCCCTACTATCGCCGTCTGGTCGACGAATTCTCAGAGGGCTCCTATGCCGAGGGCGCCGCCATGCGATCCGCTTTCGAGGCCCTCCGCGCGGGTCGGGCGGCGGACGCGGCCGGTCCCCTCGAAACCATGGCTCGCCGGGCTAAGTCTCCCGCGGGGTTTCTCTACTGGGCGGGCATCGCGCGCCTGCGGAATGGCGATACCGATCGGAGCGCTGTGCTTCTTGGTGAAACCGCCGATCGCTTCCGAAACGGCTGGTACGGCACGCTCGCCGGAACCGAGCTGGCGGCGCTTCGCCAAGGCGCGGCTTTGGCAAGCGCCCGGGTCACGGGAGCGGGGGGCGCGGTCTGGAGGGACGAAGATTTGCCCGGGCCGTTCAAGACCAGGCTCCGTCAACTTCTTCTCGTCGGGCTTCAGGTCGACGCCCTCGATGAGCTGAAGGGCCTCGGGAACACGCGGCCGGCGCTCGAGGCTCGGGCGTTGATCGAGGCCAGCCGGGGCGAGCTTCGTAACGCCATCGTCTACATGAAGCGCGCACGGCCCGAGTACGTGGCCGCCGAGATCAAAGACCTCCCCTCGTACGTGTGGACCACAATCTACCCGCTGAGGCATGCTGAGTCGCTTCTCAAGGCGGCCTCCCGGGAGAAGCTCGACCCGGCCTTGGTGGCGGCCCTGGTTTGCCAGGAATCGACATTCGATGAGCGGGCGCGGAGCGTGGCCGGCGCCCGCGGGCTGATGCAGATCATGCCCTACACCGGGCGACCCCTGGCGCGAGAACTCGGAATGCCGTACACCTCAAAGATGCTACAGGTGCCGGAGACATCGCTCGCCTTCGGCACGCGTTACTTCCGGCAGATGATGGAACGTTTCGACTCCCGCCCGGAGGCGGCGCTCGCCGCCTACAACGCCGGACCACACCGGGTGGACAAGTGGCTATCTCCCAACCCGCAGATCCGAACCGACGAGTTCGCCGAATCCATCCCCTTCACCGAGACCCGGAACTACGTGATGATTATTCTGGGAGCGCGCGACCAGTACCGCAAGCTCTATGGCCTCGAACGCGCGGCGGAGACCGGCTCCTGAGCTCCCGAGCAGCCGCCCTCTGATCGGCGAGCGCCGCTGCGGCTCTTCCACCGCGGGGTGCGAAAATCGGGGTTCATGACTTCCATCGGCGACATCCTCAAGCAGAAAGACCCGGGCCTCGCGGCCGAACTCGCGGTGAGAGTCTCGGGACGCCGGTCCCTCGAACTGCGAGCCATCACCATCGAGCCCTCACCCGCCAAACATGCCGAGGGGTCGGCGCTGATCTCGTTCGGCGACACCCGCGTCATCACCACCGTAAGCGTCGAGGATCGGATCCCCCAGTTTCTTCGCGGCAAGGGCGAAGGCTGGCTGACCGCCGAGTACGCGATGCTTCCAAGGGCCACCCACACCCGCACCGCCCGCGAAGTGACGAAAGGCTCGCCCTCCGGCCGCACGCATGAGATTCAGCGGTTGATCGGCCGATCTCTGCGTTCGGTCCTCGACATGAAGGCCCTGGGCGAACGAACGCTGACCGTGGACTGCGACGTTCTGCAGGCCGACGGCGGCACCCGGACGGCGTCGATCACCGGCGCGTTCGTGGCTCTGGTGCTGGCCCTCAAGAAAATCGGCGCCCTGGGCGCCCTGCGCGATCAGGTGGCGGCCATATCGGTGGGCCGGGTCAAGGGCGCCACCGTGGTGGACCTCGACTACCTGGAAGACTCCGCGGCGGAAGTCGACATGAACATAGTGGGCCTCGCCTCAGGCGCTTTCGTCGAGGTGCAGGGTACGGCCGAGCAAAAGCCCTTCTCCAAAACGGATCTCGATGACATGATGAAGGGCGCCCAGGTCGGCCTCGATATCCTGTTCGAGAAGCAGCGGGCGGTCTTGCCGCCCTTCAAAGTGAAGGGCTAAAGCCCTACGCCCAGGGACCAGACGAACCGGCCGTCCGGGCCGCCGCGGCCGGCCACCTTGCGCGCATACCCGATACTGCCTCGCACGCCGAGCAGAACCACGTCACTTTCGATACCGACGTACGAGTGAGAGTTCGTGACGCCCGAGGGATCGCGCCAGGTCCGGAGGGCAATGGCTTTGAGGGTCACGGCCAGGCCGGATGGCCTCCACGCCGATTCCTCGAACACGCCGGCCACAAAACCAAGACCCACCTGAGCGCCCCTGGTGCCCACCCGGACCTGAGCCAGTTTCGCGGGAGCCCAGGCGACGAGCATCTTGGGCTCGCCCCACATCAGGGTTGCCGATCCGGTGAGCCTGGTCGGACCTTGAAAAGCGAGGCCCAAAGTGAAATCGGTGGCGTGGGCCTTCTTCGGAACCACGACCGCCACGGGCTCCGGACCCGGCCTTTCATCCTGGATGGCGAAGACCGGGGCGGGGAGGAACGGGGTCAGACACATCGTGAGCCACAGACTTTTCATGCCGCCCCATTCTCCCTTTCCCGGGCCGCTCATGGTGAGAGGCCGAAAGCGAGATAGTCTCCCGGCTCGGTCCTAATTGGGCGGAGCTAACACTTTTCAGAGTTTTGGAGAATCATGAGGAAATCGACAATCATTGCAGTCCTGGCCGCGGCGCTCGTCACCCCGACGGTCAGAGCCGCCGACGTCACCGAGGCCGATTATCAGAAGGCCATGAAGGATACTCTTGCCGGAATGCAGGCGGTCGGCAAGACCATGCGTGAGGCCACGGGCGACTTGAGCGGCGCGGTGGCCGGCGCGAAGTCCATCGAGGCGGCGCTCGCCAGTATCGACAGCTTCTGGGCGGCCCGCAAGGACGACGAAGCGGTGAAGATGAATGCGGCCGCGCGCGAGGCGGCAATGGCCGCGGCGAAGGCGGCCGAAAGCAACGACGCGGCCGCGACCGGCGCAGCCATGAAGGCGCTCCAGGGGGCCTGCAAGGCCTGCCACGATGTCCACCGTGAGCAGCTTCCCGACAAAACGTACAAGATCAAGTAGTTCGGTCAAATTCGAGAACCAGGCCTGGGAAACGTGAGCGATCTTCTCGGTTCCTTCGCCGGCCAGAAACCCGCGGCCTGGCCAGACCACCCCGCGTTCGGTCCGCTCAATCGCGAGCAGTGGGGCGTGTTGGTGTGGACGCACGTCGATCACCACTTCCGTCAGTTCGGGGCCTAGCCCAGGCCTAGTGTCGAGCACAGGACTCGCCCGGGGCGCCGATGGGCGGGTCCGTTGTTTCTGGAGCGGCGACGACAGCCTGTACCAGCGCTACCATGATCGCGAATGGGGCCGACCGGTCCGCGACGACACTCGTCTCTTTGAAAAGCTGAGCCTCGAAGGATTCCAAGCCGGCCTCTCCTGGCTCACGATCCTGCGCAAACGGGAGAACTTTCGGGCGGCCTTCGCGGGCTTCGATATCCCAAGCGTCGCCCGCTTCAAGACGAGGGACATCAAACGTCTGCTCGCGGACGCGGGCATCGTGCGACATCGGGGCAAGATCGAATCAACCATAAACAATGCCGCGCGCGCCTTGGAGGTGCAGGCGGAGTTCGGGTCCCTCGCCCGGTTCTACTGGTCGTTCGAGCCAAATGCGTCAGATCGTCCGGGCCGGCTGGACTGGGCCGCGTTGAAGACGCTCAGCCAGACCGACGCGTCGCAACGGCTTTCCAAGGACCTGAAGAAGCGCGGCTTCTCCTTCGTCGGCCCTACCACCGCCTACGCATTCATGCAGGCCATGGGCTTGGTCAACGATCACCTTGATGGCTGCCACTTTCGGCCTGAAGTGGAGGCCGAGCGCGGTCGATTCAAGCGCGCCCTTGATCGGTACCCTGCGGTCATCGCTCCGGCTGGCCGGATGACAAAGTACCCCAATTCGTAAATACGCTCGCATTCGAACGCCGATGCATCCCAGGCTCGGCGTTCTCGGTGGGTGACCGTACTTACGAACTGGGGTTACTAAGGAATAATGAAGTGAAGGCGGGCAATGAGCGTGAGGTATCGACCCTGGTCGCCGGGCACCGGGGCAATGCGGGGATCCTCGTAGCTCTCCCATAGGGCGCTTGCCTGGATTTTCATGAACGTCGCCGTCCAGTAGTTCGCCCCCACCTGAATCGCCGACGATCCGGCCGGTGAAATGTTGCTCGCTCGATTCGAGAAGCTTGAAACACCCGGCGAGGGGCCGGTGTCGTCAAACTTCAAAGATTCCACGCGCGCCACCACTTCCAAGGCCCCCCGCCCGCCCTTGAAGAGCGACGCCGTCGGTTCTACGGTCGACCCCTTCGACTCACCGGTCAAGACGTAGGAGGCCTGGACGTTCCATCCTCGCCCGAGCACGTCTGGGATGTCCAGCCCGGTATCGCCTTGTCCCTTTCGCTGTTCCCGAGTCTCGAGGTATTCGGCTTGCAGCTTGAACGGTCCTCTCGAATACGAAAGGTCGCTCCCCAGCCGTCGCCTCGTTCCGTTGACATGGGGACTTTGCCAGAATGCGAATCCGGTAGCCGTCTTCCCCGGGTTGCCCTTGGGGGCCGGCGGGGTAGCGCTGCCCAAAGGATCGGCGGTCACTTCACCCTGCAAGATAGAGCCGGCAAGTTCGAGTCCCTTGACGGGTTTCAGGATCAGCCTGGCCGTCCCCGAGGCCCCCGAACTCTGCGGATGCGAATTGCCGTCGCCCGCGAAGCCTCCCACCGCGTAGCCCACTCGGCGAGAAGAACCGCTCAACTCAACGCCCCAATCGCGATCGGGGGAGAGCATGTTGGCGGCCATGTTCCGATCGACGAAATCAGTTTTCGAAGAGGAGGTCAAGAACTCCTGCCCGATCGACGGCTTGAAGTACCCAGCCAGCAGATTCGCCATCATTGAAAACTCGTAGCCCGCGGTCACGTCCTTGAGACGAGACCCCTTCTGTGAGTTCCGGGGATCGATAACGAAGATCAGGGACAGGTCCCCGAACCGGGCCTTGGATCCGATCCGAGTCCGGCGCAGTTTGTGTCCGGGATTGCGTTTGGCGCCGGTTTCGTCCCCCAAGACGTTCCAGTCAAAGCGGCGAAAGTCCTCCTGGACGTACCCCACCAGTTCGATCCGCGACTGGCCCTTCTTCAGGACGAAGCCCTCGCGATGCCAGCGCTCCGCCTCCTTCGCTTCTCCCTCGTTTTTAGCCGCCGGATTCGGAGGCGAACTCGCCTCTGCGGCCGACGCCTGCGGGGCAGAGGACACAGAGCCTCCCCAAACCACGAAAGCAACCGCAAAGGCCACGCGGCTCAGAGGTTGTAGGCTCAATTGAATGCGTCTCCTCGCTTTCTGGACACCCTTGGTTGCGAACTCGCAGGAACTACCTTGGAGTTCAAAGCATAGGCCTCCACGGACGATCTCCTGGAAGGATCCGGCAATCAACAGCCCCCTTGCGACCGGTAGGATAGGGCAAATGCGGGGGTTGCTGGATTGATCGAGTCCCTTTTCCTTTCGGCTCTGCTCAGTCAGGTTCCGGCTACGGCCCCGGCGACGGATGTTTTTGCTCTCTCAAGGGAGATCGAACGCCACCGATTCGTGAAGGCTGACGCGCCCTGCCTGAGCCCGGATGTTCTGGCCTACGAGACCGAGCGCCTGAGAAGCGCCCATCCAAAGGAGATCCAGGTCCAGACCATCGGCACATCGTTTCTGGGCACAGACATCCGGATGATCTCGATCGGACACGGTCAGAATTCCATCCTGCTCTGGTCCCAGATGCACGGCGACGAACCGTCGGCGACTCCGGCCCTTCTCGATCTGGCCGACTACCTGGCCCGGGCCCAAGCCAGTCCCGAGGTGGCGCGCATCCTCGATGCCTTTACCCTCAGGATGATTCCCATGCTGAATCCGGACGGCGCCGCCCGTTACGAACGCCGCAACGCTCAAGGCATCGATATCAACCGCGACGCCTTGATGCTGACCACTCCCGAGGGCCGGCTGCTGAAGTCGATCCGTGACCGTTTCTCGCCTGTCCTGGGACTCAACCTGCATGATCAGAGTCGGCGCGTCACGGTGGGCGACACCGGCATCCTCTCGTCGATCTCGCTTCTGGCCGTCGCGGGCGACGCCGCGGGAACGATCACTCCGGGTCGATTGCGCGCCAAGAGGGTGGCGAGCCGCGTCGTCGTCGCCCTCTCGCCGTTCATCCCGGGCGGCATCGCCCGCTACGACGAAGACTGGAATCCGCGCGCCTTCGGCGACAACATCACGGCCTGGGGCACGCCCGTGGTCCTCATCGAGAGCGGCGGCTTTCCCGCGGGCGGTGGTTTTGGAGACCTCACCCGGCTCAACGTGGTGGCGCTCGTCTCCATTCTCGAGGGTCTGTCCCGGAACGACCTCGCCGATGTGTCAACCGGCGTTTATGACGACCTTCTGCGCAACCGCGCGGACGCTTACGCGGACATCGCCATAACCGGAGCTTCAATTCTCGAGCCCCGCAGCGGCAAGTGGTTTGAAGCCGACCTTGCTTTCGACCTTCTCTCTTCCGACCAGACGGTCGCCGGTTGCGCGGTCCCGGCGCGAACGGGAAGTCGCGTGGTGGAGGTGGGCGACTCTCGGGTGGTGACTCCCGGGCGGAGGATCGACGGCCGAAGCATGCTGCTGGCGCCTCTCTCGGTGGACCTCCAACTGAAGCCGGGGGAGATCACGCGCGAGGCGCTCCTGGCCCTCCGTCCGGGGATTTCAGCGGCCTCAGACGATCCGAAAGACATCCTGCGCGCTTTGAGCCTTTCCGAGGAGGGCCTGTCTAGAAACGGTCGGGCCTTTTTCGTGGGCTGGATTCCTGACCGGGGCGCCGCCTGGCCCTCCGGTCGGTATGTGGTTGTGGTCGACGGAGTGGGCCTTGACCCCTAAGACCCACCTGGTTCTCTACGACGGCGTCTGCGGCCTTTGCGATCACTTCGTGCAGTTCCTGCTTCGGATCGACCGCAAAGACACGCTCCGTTTCGCGGCCTTGCAAGGGCCGATCGGAACCGAGATCCTCACGAGGCACGGCCGCGAGGCGGACGCTCTCTCCACCGTTCTCGTCATTTCCGACTACGAAGAGGCGACGTCACGGCTGTTGGACCGTAGCGACGCCGCCCTGTTCGCGATCGCCTCGGCGGGGGGGATCTATCGCGCGATCGGCGTGTTCAGGATCGTCCCGCGCATCCTCCGGGATGCGATTTACCGGATGATCGCGCGCTGGCGCTATCGGGTCTTCGGCCAGTTCGACTCCTGTCCAATCCCCAAACCGGAGACGCGCGCGAAGTTCCTGGACTTCAACCGGCCCCGGCCTTGAGCCCGCAGGCAGGCCGCATCGGCCTCACTCTCGGCGGCGCGACTCGTGTCCCCCTCCCCGTCACCGAGGCCCTGCCCGCCCTTAGCGAAGCCCTCGCTCGAGAACGAGTGGTCCTATTGACCGCCCCTCCCGGAGCCGGCAAGAGCACGCTGGTTCCGTTGGCGCTCATGCGTGAAAAATGGCTCGCCGGACGACGAATCGTCATGCTGGAGCCGAGACGCCTCGCCGCACGCACGGTGGCAGGGCGGATGGCCGCACAAATCAAGGAGGCGGTGGGCGGACTGGTGGGCTACCGGATCCGTCGAGAGTCGCGCGTGTCCGCATCCACCCGGATCGAAGTGGTCACCGAGGGCATCCTGACCCGCAGTCTCTTGTCCCAGCCCGACCTCGACGGCTGCGGTCTTCTGATCTTCGACGAGTTCCATGAGCGATCCATCCACGCAGACCTGGGGCTAACCCTCGCCCGCCGCGTGCAGGCGCTGTTCCGCGAGGACCTGCGCATCCTCATCATGAGCGCCACTCTGGACGAGGCCGCCCTTTCGCGGATCCTCGGCGGCGCGCCCATCGTAACCAGCGCCGGCCGGTCTTTCCCGGTCGATGTCAGGTACGCCGACCACGATCTGAGTGCTGAACGCGACCCGGTCCCCTCCGTCGAGGCCGCCATTCGCCGGGCCCTGCGCGCAACCGAGGGCGACCTCCTGACCTTCCTGCCCGGGAGGTCGGAGATTTCACGCGTGAGCGCGGGTCTCCAGGATCTGGCGGGCGAGGGCCTCGACATTCGGCCTCTCCACGGCGATCTGACCGTGGACGCGCAGCAAGCCGCAATCCAACCGGGGCCGAGGCGCCGGGTCGTCCTGGCCACCAACGTCGCGGAGACAAGCCTCACCATCGAAGGGGTGCGCGTGGTCGTTGACAGCGGCCTGGCTCGGGTTTCTCGCTTCGACTCAGGCCTCGGCCTCTCTCGTCTCGACACGGTGCGGATCGCCCGCGACAATGCGGACCAGCGGACCGGTCGCGCGGGGCGATTGGGCCCGGGCGTCTCGTTCCGGCTTTGGACCGAGATGACGCAGATGGCGCTTTCAAGCTCGCGAACGCCCGAGATCGTGTACGCGGATCTCCTGCCCCTCGCACTGGACCTGGCGATCTGGGGCGAGGCCGACTCAGCCCTCTCCTGGGTGACGCCGCCTCCGGCTGGCGCCCTCGCTGAAGGCCGGCGTGTCCTCACCGGCCTTGGCGCGGTCAAGGGCGAGACGGTCACCGCCCATGGACGCGCGATTCACGAGCTTGGCGTGCACCCGCGCATCGGCCATCTGTTGATCGAGGGGAGGCGCCTCGGTCTGGGAAGTCTGGCCGCCGACATCGCGGCCCTGCTGGAAGAGCGTGACATTCTTCCGCGGGACGCGGGCGCTGATCTGACCCTTCGCGTGGAGGCTCTGCGCGCGAGAGGCCGATCGTCCTTGAGCGGCCCGGGAGGAGGCGTCGCGCGCGTTCGCGACATCGCGCGCGATCATCGGTTGCGTCTGAAACTCGACCCGAGCGCCGGGCCCGACGCGGCCGATGAGGTGGGTCGGCTGGTGGTCCTCGCCTATCCCGAACGCGTGGCTCAGCGCCGCCCCGGGTCGACAGATCGCTACCGGCTCGCGACTGGCCGTGGCGTGAAGCTCGACACCGCTGACCCGCTCACACACGAGGAATGGCTGGCCGTGGCCCACGTCGACGCCCGCGACTCGGAGGGCCGGATCTTCCTCGCCGCTCCTCTCGATCCCGCCACCCTGGAATCAGAAACCCGTGACGTGATCGCCTGGAACACCGACTGCGGTGTCCTCATGGCACAGCGAGAGAGACGTCGCGGCGAACTTGTGCTCGAGGCGAAGCCTCTGACCTCTTTCCCCAACGAGTTGAAGGTCGAACTACTGGCCGGCGCCATTCGAGCGGAGGGCCTGCTTCCTCAGATGCTGTCGGACTCGGCCCGCGCCCTTCAAGCTCGGGTCCTGGCCCTTCGATCCTGGGGCCGCACCGACGCTGTTCCGGACCTGTCGGACGGGACGCTCCTGCTCTCTCTTGGCCAGTGGTTAGGAACCGACCTGCTCGCATCCCGGTCGAGGGCGGATCTGTTGCGCATCAACACCGAAAGGGCCCTTCTGACGACCCTCGACTGGGCTCAGCAGCACGATCTCAACGCCCTGGCGCCGTCCGCTATCCACGCCCCCACGGGATCGCGGATCGAGCTTCAGTACTTCGGGGATGGCTCCTCACCGGTGCTGGCCGTCAGACTGCAAGAGATCTTCGGCTGGCTCGACACCCCCACCGTCAACGAAGGCCGAGTCCGGGTCACGCTGCATCTGCTCTCGCCCGCCCGACGCCCGGTTCAAGTCACCCAAGACCTCCGGAGCTTCTGGACAAATACCTACCCGGAGGTCAGGAGGGAACTCCGCGCGCGCTACCCTCGCCACTCGTGGCCCGACGATCCGTTGACTGCCTCGCCGATACGAGGCCCCAAACGTCGAGGGCAATAGCTTCCTGCCTCCGCCGCCTCAGTCTTCCAGGTAGAGCAGCCGAACCGGGCCGAGATTGAGCACGTCGTTTGGCTTCAGCACGGCCGGCTCATGCAGTCGTTGCTTGTTGATGGCGGTCCCGTTCGTGCTCTTCAGATCGTAGACCTTGAAGCCACCGGCGCCCCGCTCGACCCGGCAATGGAAAGTGGAGACGTTGAGATCGTTCACCACGATATCGTTCTTCGGACCGCGACCGAGGGTGTAGGCGTCACCCTGCAGCTGATACACCGCCGGTGGAATCGAATCCTCGATCACCAGGCGAGCCGTGGGCCGCCCCGCCGCCACGTAGCGGGCGGCGCTGGCGCTCAGGATCGAAAGGGTCTCGTCTTCTTCATAGGGCAGCCGCTCCGCCGGCGCCGGAACAGGCTCGGGCGGTGGCGATGACAGCAGCGCCGTCTCAGACAATGGGGGGGTGGTCAAGGTCGGGACCACCGCGGGCGCGACTTTGGGTTCGGGAGGGGCTCGCCGGTCAGCCGAGACCAGGCCGATGAGGTTCGTTTCTCTGAGGCGGTTCAGGATCTCGAGGGTGGTGAGGGCATCCGCGTGGCCGGCGAGTTCGCAAATCTCCTGCAGGCTGCGGCGGCCGTCCACGAGAAAGAACACGCTCCACTCTTCAGGGGTCAGCGACATATGGCTCTTGACCCAATCGGGATTCGTCAGCGACTCGACCAGCATCTCCAGATCAGGGAACTGCTGGCCGAGCTGTCCGCGCTCGTCGATGCGGCGAACCCCCTCCATGATGAGGTTCTGCAGGTTCATGTCGATGGTGATCACGTCGCGCGGGTGCGCGACGTCGTCGTAGAAGGCGAAGCGGCCCTCGCCCCAGAAGAGGCTGTTGAAGATCACTTCCGAGATCTGCACCTTGAGGAAGCTTCGAAGTTCCGCCTCGGTCAGCAGCTTCTCGGCCACCAGAAGCTGGCCCATCCGGTCTCCGGCGGCGCGCGGATGCTGGGCGCACCGCTCCAGATCGCGGGCCGAAATCTTCCCAACCCGCAGGAGAAGGTCACCCAGACGAAGGCCGGGTCGGTTCGAACTCGCGAAGACGGGTTCGCCGTGCAAGAAGAAAATCCGCGTCGACTGGCTGGTCCGCTCCATTTCGAGGAGACCGGTCCGACGAGCCTGATTGATGAAAGTGAGCAGGTCGGGCGTCTCCACCCGCTCCAATTGTCCTTCGAAGCTCGCCTGCACGCCCCGGATTGTAGAAGTGTTGGCCGCCCTCCACAACCGACGGGCATGCGAAGGCGACCGCCCCGGGAGTGGGCAGGGGCCTACCCCCATCCCGGGGTCAGGCGGGCACGACGAATTTGTACCCGAGGCCGTGGATGGTGTGGATCATGGAGGGTCGGGCCGGATCGTCCTCCAGCTTCCTGCGGAGGTTGGCCACATGAACGTCCACCGTACG
>JAENWE010000138.1 GCA_016650185.1 Vicinamibacteria bacterium
CACCATGAACTCGAGCATCGACACGGGCTCGACGATCTTGCCGCGGTTCGTGTCCGGATACGCAGCCTCCAGCCGGCGCGAAATCGCGACCATCTCCGTCACCGATTCCTGCACACTCACGCCCGCCCTCAGCCGCCCCACGGCGTCGAAGTTGTTGCTCCCTCGTGTCTCCAGAGCCCAGGGGACGAAAGCCGGAGGAACCCACATCTCTATTCCATCGTGCAGGAAATCCATGCTCTCGGGCGCTACTCCCACGATGGTCGTCGGTATGTCGGAGATCGTGACCACCCGGCCGATCACCGACCGGTCGCCACCGAACTGGCGCTTCCAAAGGCCTTCGCTGATGACTCCCACGGCCGGAGCGCCGGCACGGTTGTCTTCCGCCCTATAGAAGCGGCCGTGCACCGCGGTGGCCTGGAACACTCGGAAAAAGTCCGGCTCCGCCACCGAACCATGGAGCCGGACCGGTTCTCCGGAACCCACGAGATCCAGATCCCAACCGCGGAGGAACAACGCGATCTCTTCCAGGGTGCGGCTGTCCTTCCTCCAATCGACGCCATCCGGAATTCCCACGTCGCCTTCCCGGGTGATGAAGACAAGGCGTTCGGGATCAGCGAACGGCAACGGGCGGAGGAGCACGCCACTGACCACCGCGAACACCGCGGTCGAGGCGCCGATGCCCAGAGCGAGAGTCAGCACCGCGCCGAGGGTGAACCCGGGCGTCTTCAGGAGCCGTCGCCAGGTCACGCGTACGTCGTTCATGAGCCCAGACATCTTGTTTGTTCTCCCTCTATTCCGCCCTCAGGGCATCCATGGGATCGACCAACGCCGCTCGACGCGCGGGCAAATACGAAGCGAGGAGCGCGGTGAAGAACAGACTCGAGGCGGCGGCCAGCAGGACCAGCGGATCTCGCGCGCTCACTTCGTAGAGCAGGCCCTGAAGGACCCCTGCGAGCGCCATGAAGAGCGCGCTACCAACGACGCTCCCCAGGAGCGCGAGGCGCAGGCCTTGCCCCACCACCAACTGAAGCACATCACGCGACGTCGCACCCAGAGCCACCCGGACGCCGATTTCGCGGCTTTGCTGGGTGACCCCGTAGGACATGACACCGTAGACCCCCACCAGGGCCAGAAACAGCGCGACGCCGCTGAAAACGGAGACCAAAAACATGTTGAATCTCTGCGGCGCCACCGACCGGGCGGTCAGGTCTTCCATGGACGACACATTCGCCACCGCAACTCCGGGATCGACGAGCGCAATTTCGCGACGGATCCCTTCGAGAAGGGTCTGCGGATCCACCGAGACCTTCACCGCGATCTGCGTCGGCGTGAAAGCGCGGAAGGTTCCCATCAACCGATCCGGCACCTGGGCCAGGGGCATGAAAACCATGGGCGGCGCGTTCTGACTCAGTCCGGACTGCTTTATGTCGCCCACCACCCCGATGACGTCGCGAGTCGGATCCTTGAAACCTCGACCGACCGACAAACCCCTCGCGAAAGGCAGGCGCCCGGCCAGGAACTTCCGGGCGAAGGCGTCGTTCACGATGATCACACTCGGCGCCGAAGCGTCATCCCTGATCGCGAAAGCCCGGCCCACTCGCACGGGAATGCCCATCGCCGAAAAATAGTCCGCGGTCACCATCCGCACCTGAACGCTCTGAGCCTTCTCCGGCTGGTCGGAGAAGGTGACCGGCATGTTGAACTGCCAGTCCAGAGGCAGCTTGTTGATCACGGCCGCCGAGCGCACCCCAGGGAGGCGAGTGACCCGATCCAGAGCGTCCTGGAAGAACGCCGCGGTCTTCGCGGTGGTGTCGTATCTCGGGCCGGACGGCGCCACTTGAAGGGTGAGAACACGTTGCGGATCGAACCCGGGCGCTACGTCGAGGAGATTCGCGAACGTGCGGGTCAGCAGAAAGGCGCCCGCGAGCAGCGAGAGAGACAGCGCCAGTTCGGTCACGATGAGCGCAGCCCGCAGCCGGCCGCGACTGGTTCCCCCCCGGCCTCCGCCGTCCTTCAGGGTCGCGCTTACGTCGAGCGTGCGCGTCTGCCACATCGGGGCCAGGGCCGCCGCAAGTCCGGCGAGAATGGCGACGATGAGGGCAAAGCCCAGAACCCTCCAGTCGAAGGTGACCTCCGCGAGCTCAGGAAGGTAGCCCGTGGGCATCAGGCGGACGAGGATGCGCGTTCCGGACGCCGCGATCCAGATCCCGACCGCGCCCGCCGCGAGTGAAACAAGCAGGCTCTCGGTCGCCAGGTGGCTCGCGATCCGGCCCCGGCCGCCTCCAAGCGCCGAGCGCAGCGCGAATTCCTTTTGCCGGGCCGCGGCGCGAGAGAGCTGCAAATGGGCGACGTTGGCGCAGGCGATCAGAAGCAGGAACGACACCGCCCCGAGAAGGATCGACAGTACCCGGCCCAGGCCTTCGGTGAACAAGTCCCGGTACGGCTGCACGGACGCGCTTTCGCCCTCTTCCATGAAGCGAGGTTGGGCAGCGCGGTACTGCGCGGCAATGAGAGCCATCTCCGCCTTCGCCTCATCGATAGGGACGCCATCCTTCAAACGGCCGACTACTGTCGCATTCGGATCGTAGTTGGCGGTTGGGCGAGCCTGCATGGGCATCAACAGATCCGCCGACGTGCCGACCCGGAAGGCAGGGGGCATCACACCAATCACTTTCAGAGGAACGTCGTTCAGGCGGACGGTTCGGCCCACGATGCCCGGATCACCGCCGAAAGTCCTCTGCCACAGACCGTCGCTGATGATGGCGACCTTCTCAGCTCCCGGTACATCCTCGGCGTCCACGAACGCCCGTCCGAGGGACGGAGAAACGCCGAGAGCCTTGAAGAAGTCCAAGGAAACCCGAAGTCCGTTCACGAACTCCGCCGCCGTTCCGCCTGAGAGATTTCCGCTGGCGCCACCATATTGGGAATAACAGGCGAGAGCCTCGAAGGAACGGCTCTTCTCCCGCCAGAACAGAAACTTGGGTTCGCCGACGCCCCCGAGGCCTTCGCGGTAGAGCTGGCTCACCGAAACGAGGCGCTCGGGTTCAGGGTAAGGCAGAGGCCGCAACAAGACCGCGCTGGCCACGCTGAATATCGCAGTGGTGGCGCCGATGCCAATGGCCAGAGTGGCCGCCGCCGCCAATGTGAAACCCGGCGCTTTGGCCAGCCTTCGTACGGCGAATCGGATTTCCGTGAACCAGTCCGTCATCATCAGCCGTCTACTCCGCCCGAAGCGCGGTCACCGGGTTCACCAACGCCGCGCGCCGGGCCGGAATGAGCGCCGCCACCGCGGCCGTTGAGAAGACCACGAGGAGAGCGCCGAGGACGGCCCACGGGTCGTTCGGCTGAACCTCGAAGAGCAGCCCTTCAAGGCCGCGCTGCACGGCAAGGGTGAGGAGCCAGCCGAGACCAAGACCGATGACGGCAAGGCGGAGACCGTTCATCATGAACAGGCGCAGGATCCCTCCGGTGGACGCGCCAAGCGCCACCCTCACCCCGATCTCACGAGTTTGCTGAACGACCGAATAGGTCATCACGCCGAGGAGACCAATCACCGCGAGCACCAGCGCCAGGACGCCGAACAGACCCACCAGCCAGACGCTGAGGCGTTCGGAGGCGAGCGACGCCTCGCGGGTTTGCTCCATCGTTCGAATACTGAATATCGGAAGTCCTGGATTCAACTCACGCACCGCGCGCTGAAGCGCCGGGGTGATGATGTCGAGCGGCAAGGTTGTTCGAATCGTGACTTCCGAATCTCCTGCCGCCAGTTGCCGCCCCGAAACATAGGCCTGAATCCGGCCTGACTCTTCGCGGAGGCCGTCCACTTTGACCCGGCCGACTACACCGATCACGATCATCGGTTCCACTTTTGAATCACTGCTCCAGTGCACTCGTCGGCCAATGGGATTGAGGCCGGGCCACGACTTCTCCGCGAACTCCCGGTCCACGACCACCTTCGTGGCTCTCGCCTGAGTCAGGCCGTCGGGTCCAAGGCGCTCCGCCTCGGACGGCGAGAAGGTTCGGGGCGCGTCAGAAGCCGGAAATTGCTCGCCACGCAGGACCTTCATTCCGAGGGTCTGGAAATAGGAGGGGCTGACGATGGCAAACTCGGTCGACACCCAATTCTTGTTGTCGTTGATGTCGCCGTTTCCCGCGACGAACAGGCTGGTCTGCCAGCCGTTGTGTCCGAGCGGCAAGCCTGAAGACACGGCGGCCGACGTCACGCCGGGCAGGCCCTGGAGCTTCTCCTCAAGCGGGCCGAAGAACGCCAATCGCGCCTCCATGGAGTCGTAACTCGCTCGAGGCAAGGAGACCGAAAATGAAACCAGGTTGGTGGGATCGAAGCCAGGCTCGACCTTCATGATCTGGGCGAAACTCTTGAGGAACAGTCCAGCACCGGCGAGGAGGACCACGGTGAGGGCCACTTCTGCGATCACCAGACCGCTGCGAAGGGTCGAGCGGTCGCCCGCTACTCCACGGGCATGGGCGCCCAGAATCTGAGCCGGCTTGCCACGACGCAGTTGCCACAATGGGAAGACCGCGATCAGAACACCGCAGAAAAGAGTCAGCGCGAACGCAACGCCCATTACTCGCCAATCGATCACGTAGTCGTTCACTCGGGGCAACGCCCCACCCGCAAGATTTAGAATCGCCGAGAGGGTGGCATGGGCCGCCGCGATTCCAAGCACTCCGCCGATCAGCGACAGGAGCAGGGTTTCCGCGAGGAGGGAGCGAGCCATCTGCAGGAAGCCGGCGCCGAGCGCCTGCTTCACCGCATACTCCCGACTTCGAGCCGCCCCGCGGGCCAGGGTCAGGTTGGATATGTTGGCGCACGCGACCAGCAGCACCGAGAGAACCACGCCAAGGAGAACCCACAAGGCCTGCTCGGCATCACCCGAGTAAACGTCACGAAGGGAGTTCACGAGAACTGTACTGTCCTTGTTCGTTCGTGGGTATTCTATCCCCAGCTCAGCGGCCACTCGGGCCATGTCCTTTCGGGCCGCGTCCATATCCACGCCGTCGCGTAGACGAGCCACTGCGAAGAGACCAGGATGATTGCCCCGATTCTTCCAGGAAGCCTCATCCGCGAGAGGGCCCACCGGCACCCAGATATCCACCCGCGTCGGCATTCGATAGACCGCCGGCAACACCCCCACCACGATCACCGGGTTGTCGTTGAGTCTGATGGTGGTCCCGACGATGTTAGGGTCCGCGCCGAACCGGCGGCGCCAGACTCCCTCCCCAAGCAAGGCTACCCGGGGGGCGCCGGGGCGGTCTTCCTCCGCGGTGAAAACCCTCCCCAGGATGGGCTTGGCGCGGGTGACCTTGAACAGGTCGGCGGCAACCTGGCCGGCTTGAAGCCGCTCCGCATCACCGGCGCCGGTCAGGTTGTAGCTCGCTCGGTTGTAGATCCCCATCGTCTCGAAGACGCGGTTCCGCTGACGCCAATCCTCGTAGTTCGGATAGGCGACCGACATCTCGGGCACCTGCGGCTCGGACTCGCTCAGGAATACCAGCCGGTGCGCGTCCTCATAGGGTAGCGCCTTGAGCAACGCGCCATCCACCACGCTGAAGATCGCAGCCGTGGCGCCCACTGCGAGCGTCAGGGTCAGGACCGCGGTCGCTGAGTAGGCGGGATTTCTGGCGAGCCCTCGAAGGGCGTGGGTGATCTCTCTCAAAAGGCCATGGCCTCCATCTTCTATTACTGCCGACTACTCGCTGCGAAGGACCGCCGCTGGATCCGTACGGCTCGCCCTCCAGGCCGGAACCGACGCCGCGGCCAGGCTCACCGAGGCGAGGGTCAGAGCGACGCCAATGAACGTCATGGGATCCTGCGGACCGACTTCGAAGAGAAAACTCTCCACAAGGGGGGCCATGAACGTCGAAGCACCGAGGCCGAGACCGGCGCCAACCGCGGCAAGTCGGGCGCCCCTCGCCAGGACGAGATGAAGCACGGACCCCGGGCGCGCTCCCAGAGCGAGGCGAACGCCGAACTCACGCGAGCGGCTCTGCGCCTGGTGGAAGAGAAGAGCGCCCAGGCCGCTGGCGGCCAGAGCCACGGCCAGAAGGCCAAAAGCGGAAAGGAGGATGGCCATCGATCGTTCCTGATCGACCGACGCGCCCAGTTGTCCCTCGAGAGTGGTGACGCCAAAAAGAGGCAGGTCCTTGTCCAGGCGAGCCACCGCCTCATTCAGGGCCGGGATCACCGTCGCGGAACGTCCGGTCGTGCGCACGAGAAGGGCCATGCTCGGCATGTAGGCCTGGGCGAGAACCACATACACCGCAGGGCGGGGCGCCTCACGCAACGTTCTCAGCTTCATGTCAGGGGCGATGCCGACGATCTCAACCGGCTGGTCAAACATCCCCAGTTCACCTAGAGACAGTCCAATGGGATCTCGACCCGTGAAGTACTTTCGGCCAAGAGCTTCGTTCACGACCGCCACCAGGTGGCCGCCTTTGACGTCGGTCGCGTCAAACTCCCGGCCGCGTACGATCGGAGCGCCCAGGGTTTCGAAAAACCCCGGAGACACCATCGTGTAGTCGACGTTGACGAATTCCTTTGGCGGCGGGACGTAGCCTGGCACCGAGATGGACACGCGCATTCCCGAACGGTTCACCGGGATATGGCGCGAGAAAGCCGCCGAGCGAACGCCAGGGATGGCGAGCGTCTCCCGCAGCAGCGCATCGTAGAAGGCGGCTCCCCGCTCCTCGCTGTAGCCCTGCCGCGCGAGGTCGAGCCGGGCGACGATGGCATTCTCCACTTGAAAGCCGGGCTTGGTCGACGAGGATCTCGCCAGAGTGTGAAGGAGAAGACCAGCGCCCACAAGAAGAATCGCGGACAGGGCCACCTGGGCGATCACGAGCGAATCGCGCAGACGGCTCTTCGGCGGGCCGGACATCGTCGCGCTGCGAAGCGCGGTCACGAGGTCGACCCGGGAGGCGCGGAGCGCCGGTATGAGCGCGAAGAGCAACGTCACCAGGAGTGCCAGAAGGCTCGCGAACAGGACGGGGCGAAGGGCCAGCACGGGAACCGCCATCGACATGGGGATTCCGAACCCTTCGGGCATGATCGCGATCAGGGTTTGTCTGACCGCCACTGCCACCATGAGTCCCACGCCGGTCGCGAGAATGCTGGTCAGAAGGCTCTCGACGAGCAGCTGTCGGACCAGCCGGACGCGCGAGGCGCCGATCGCCGCCTTGGTCGCGATCTCCGCACGCCGGCCGTCTCCATGGGCCAATTGAAGCGATGCGGCATCGGCACAGGCGAGAAGCAGCAGTAGACCCACCACGCCGAACAACAGCCACGACAACTTCCTCGTCGCGTTCGGACCGCCGTAGTCGATCGCCGCCTCCTTCGCCGAGACGAGCGCCGGAAACGGATCTTCCCGATCCTTGGGCTGACCTGCAGCACGTCTGGTGGCCAGGACGTCCAGCCTGGCCTGCGCCGCTTCCATGGTCACGCCGGGAGCGAGCCGACCCACCATATCCAGCCATGAGAAACCGCGGTTGTCCAGAGAATCCACGACGGCCCGCCCGGGTCGAGGCGCGCTCCACTCGGGTGTGGCCACCGCGTGCATGGCCATCGGAAGCCAGAGCAGCGGTCGTGAATCGAGACTCACCCCGTTGAAGCCGGATGGCATTCCGCCCACGATGGTGAAGGGATGACCGTTGATTCTGAGCGTCCTCCCGGTTGAGTCGGGCCCGCCAAAGATAGTGCGAGACAAGGCCTCGGAGAGCACCACCACCGGATGCCCGCCTCTATTGACATCGTCGGCGGGGATCAAGGTGCGACCGTAGACGGCCCGTGCGCCCAGAATCTCGAAGTAGTTTCCGGTGACGAGCGCGCCGCTCACTCTCAAGGCTCGGCCCTGGCCTTCAGCGACGTGCAGCGCAACCGAGTCCGTGTAGGCCGCGAGTCCGGTGAATAGAGCGGTCTCCGCCCGGTAATCGGCATAGACCGGATACGAGGAATTGGAGTGGTTGGTGGGGTCCGCCCGCTCCGCCACGGAATTGACCGCGTTGATGCGAACCAGACGATCGGCATCGGGAAGGTCGAACGGCCGGAACAGGGTCGCATCGACGAGAGTGAAGATCGCGGTCGACGCTCCGATTCCCAGCGCGAGAATCAGGCTGACGACAATCGAGTGTCCGGGTCTGGCTCGAAGCCTCGCACTTGCGAGTCGGAGATCTTGGATGATTGAGCTCATGGGCGCCTCTTCGATGCTCTGGATGCCCTAAACATAGGGACTTGCCATCCCTGTATCAATGCCCGTGCCATTGCGGCATCGCTCCCCTATCTCCCTCTACAATAGTCACTTTCAACCCGCGGACCGGCCCAGCAGTCAGGTGACCTGGTCCCACAATCGGACACCCGTTTCCCGTGGCTGGCTACGTCGGGATACGAGCGTCGCGAACCGGTGATCGAGCGTCGCGCTGAATCCCAGTCCCTTCACGAGGGAACACGAAAACGTGGTTCTGACTGGGACCCGAGTCGGCGAACTGCGGATGAGTCGTCGGGCACCGGAAGGCTCCGATAAGCACCCAATCGCCGTGTGGACGATGTCGTCGATCGGTTTTTCTTGTGAAGGGGTCATGAGTCGTTGTCGCCGTTCGCTCATTCCGCGCGAAGAGCGGTCACCGGGTCGGTGCCCGCGGCCCGCCACGCGGGAACAAGACACGCAACGAGAGATGAGATGCCCAGGACCAGAAGCACAACACTCAGGGTCGCTGGATCCCAGGGACGGACGCCAAGCAACAAGCCCTTCATCAACTGCGCCGCGCCCGTGGCGAAAACGAGACCCACTGCAACCCCGATCGCGGTAAGGCGAAGTCCCTCGCCCACGATCATGCGCACAATATCCGCGCGAATTCCGCCGACGGCCAGCCGGACACCCATCTCGCGCGTCCGCTGCGCGACCCCGAAGGCGAGGGTGCCGAAGAGTCCCACCGCGGCGAGGACGAGCCCGAGCGCGCCGAGAAGACTCAGCAACCTTCCGCCCACGCTCTGCCGCACCGCGGCGGCTCGGATGTGCTCCTCGAGCGTCCGGGTGGCGAACAGAGGAAGGTTCGGATCCAGGCGAGAGACGAGTCTTCGCAGCGGCTCCGACAGGGAGCGCGGATCACCGGACCCGCGGAGCAACACGGTGATGTCCGCACGATAGCGCTGGGCCAGGGGCAGGAAGAACCAGGGCGCCTTGCGCTCCCCAAGATCGCGATACGTCGCATCTTTCGCCACGCCGACCACCGTGACCCAATCCGGCCCTATGCGGAATCGGCCCCCGATCGCATCCTTCCCTGGCCAGTAGCGGCTGGCCATCGTTTCATTGATCACCGCCACCCTGGGCGCGGTGTCGAGATCCGTCTGCGCGAATTCACGTCCCCTGATGAGCGGCGTCCTCATGAGATCGAAATACGAGGGCGTGACGACGTTGAAGAATCCGAAAGCGTTCGAACCCTTGGGTGGTTCGTACCCTTCCACGTCGAACGACGTGGAACTCGATCCGCCGAAGCCCAGGGGCACCCGACGCGCCAGAGCTACCGACGAAACGCCGGGCAGAGTCGACGCTTCCTCGACGAGATTGTTAAAGAAGACATGGCCACGCTCGGCGTCATAGCCGCTGGTGAAGAGCTCCAGGGAGGAGATCAGCACGCCCTTCGGTTCGAATCCCACGTCGAAGTTCGACGCCCGATCGAGGCTGCGTAAGAAGAGACCGGCGATGATGAGCATCACGGTGGATGCCGCGAGCTGCCCCATGACCAGCCGCCGGAACCACCGGGACCGACCGGAGGCTCCCGCCACCGACCCCGACTCTTCGCGCATGACCGTCGCCGAATCCGGACGCGACGTCTGCAAAGCCGGGACCAGGCCGAAGACCACGCCCGTGAGCACTCCAAGGGCGATAGCCACGGCCAGGGCCGGGCCATCGACAAGCGCGCCCACGCGCAAGGGGAAATCGTTTTCGGGCAGCATTCGCCCGAGTAGTGTCGCCCCGAAATAGGCGACGCCGGCTCCGGCGAGGCTGCCCAGGACGGACAGCAGCAAGGACTCGGCCAGGAGTTGGCGGACGATGCGACCACGGCTCGCTCCCAGAGCTGTCCGCACGGCGATCTCCCGACGTCGGCCCAGCGCTCGGGCCAGGAGAAGCGAAGCCACGTTCATGGCCGCGATGAGCAGCACCAGGACCGTCACTCCGCCCAGAACCGCAAGCACCGGGCCCATGACCTCCGCCGCGGTCTGGGGCGCGCGCCAGAGCGGTGCGATCGCAATGCCCTTGCCCGGATTCGCATTCTCGGGATACTCGCGAACCAGGGCCTGCCCGATGGTCGACAATTCGGCCTGGGCCCGAGCGAGGCTCATCCCCGGGGCGAGGCGACCCAGCACGCGCAGAAAGGAATTCCCACGCTGCTCGAGGCGCCCGGCCGAGCCGTTGGGATCGACCCACTCCTGCATCATCATCGGCACCCAGGCCTCATAAGCCATGCCCGCGCTCGCTCCGTAGAAGCCCTCGCCCGCCACCCCCACCACGGTGAAGGCACGCGAATTCACGGCAAGGGAGCGGCCCACCACGGCGGGATCGCCACCGAACTCTCTCTGCCACAGGTCGTAGCCGAGAACGAGCACCGGACTCTGAAGGGGCTTTTCGTCTTCGGATCGCATGAATCCCCTTCCCTGAGCCATCGGTATTCCGAGGACATCGAAATAGTTGCCCGACACCATCTCCGCGAAGGCGCGCACCGGCCTCTCTCCCCCGCCCAGCCCAATCGTGGTCGGTCTGAAGGCGACCAGGCCATCGAGCGCCTTCGTCCGATCCTTGATGTCTCGGTAGTCCGGGTAGGAGACGCTGATGAATCCCTGATTCTTGTCCGTGATGTTCATCGACACCAGCCGCCCCGACTCGGAGGCCGCTGGAAAAGGATCGAAGAGCAGCGCCTTGGCCCAGATGTAGAGCGTTGTGTTGGCCCCGATTCCCAGCCCGAAGGAAAGGACGGCGAGCACGGTGAACAGAGGCGTGCGCAGGAGCTGGCGCGCCGCGTAGTTCAAGTCTCGCAGCAATGTGTTCATATCGACTCCTGGTTCAGGGTTTGGGCAAGGGGGAAAAACGAATTGGTCTCGCGATGACTACTCATCGCGCAGAGCCTGCGCCGGATCGATACCGCAGGCGCGTCGAGCCGGAAGGGCTGCGGCGAGCGCCGCGATGAACAATAGGAAGCCCCCGGCGGCGACGAATACGATCGGATCCATGGGCTTGACGCCGAAGAGCAGGCCCTCCATCAGTTTCGAGGCAAAGGCGGCGAGGAGCAGGCCGAGGCCGACGCCGGCTGTGCTCATGGCCAGAGCCTCTCCGGCCACCAGGTTGACGACCTCTCGGGTCGACGCTCCCAGCGTGCGCCGGATTCCGATCTCCCGCCGCCGCTCTTCCACCATCGCGGCCAGAGCGCCATACACCCCCATCGCGCAGAGGAGCAATGCGAGCCCCCCGAACGCGAAAAGCAACGCGCGGGCGAAACGCGGATTGGCGGTGGAACCGCCCACTACATCGGTCAGGGTCCGCACCGAGGCGAGTGGGATCTCGGGATCGAGCGTTTTGGTCAGCGCGCGGAGAGATGAAGTGAGCCGGGTCGGATCGCCGCCGGTCCGGATCAGGAGGACGAGGCTGCGCGCGGGATTACCCAGGGAGAGAGGAAACTGAGCGTAGGGGCGATAAAACTTGGCCTTGACCGGGGCCAGCAGGCCGTTGTGCTTCACGTCTCCAACCACTCCCACCACCGTGGACCAAGGGCGACTCGCGCTGCCCATTCGGAAGCGCCGGCCCAGCGGATCAAGCCCGGGCCAATAGCGCCGAGCCATGGCCTCGTTGATAAGCGCCACCTGCGGAGCAGAGGCGATATCGCTCGGCAGGAAATCACGCCCCGCCCTCAGTCGGAGCCCCAGCGCTTCGATGGTCCCATCGGAGGATGCCTGCCAGTCGGCTTGTCCATGCTCCTGTCCATTCGGCCCTTCGATCTGGACCCCAAAGTCACCAATGGACTCACCGAGGGGCAGATTTCGGAGAAGCCCCGCGGCCTGGACATCCGGCAGGGCTCGGGCGCCGTCGAGAAGTCGGGAGTAGTACGCGGTCGTTTTCTCGGCGTCTGGATAGGTGGCGGCGGGAAGACTCACCCGAGCGGTCAGCACTCCATCGGGCTTGAACCCGATGTCAATGCTTCCGAGTTCGCGCACCGTGATTGCGATCAAGAGTCCACCAACGCAAAGCAGGACCGCGAAGGCGAGTTGCGCCGCCACCAGCCCCCGCCGGACGAAACGCTGCCTGGGAGATCCGCCCGTGCGGAGACTGGCGCGGGAGAGGCCGTCCAGCAATCGCGTTTTCGCGAGGCCAAGGCCCGGTAGCACCGCGAAAACCAACGCGATCAAGGCCGCAAGAGCGATGGTCACGAGCAAGGCGCGAGAATCGACCTGAGCCTGATCGCCCCTCGCCAGAGCGAGAGGGAAGGCCGTGCGGACCACCGCGAGGGCGGAGGCGGCGAGCGCCGCTCCCAAGGCACCCGCGGCCAGGGCCAGGACGAGCCCTTCCGCGAACAATTGCATGGCGACCCTCAGAAAACTCGCGCCCAGAGTCATC
>JAENWE010000139.1 GCA_016650185.1 Vicinamibacteria bacterium
GCGGAACGAGCACGAGACCGCGCTCTTTCTGGTGTCTTCAACCGGCGGCGTGCCGCGACGATTGACCTACGGCGCGCGCATCGCCAATCGCCCTCGTCCGAATCCACGCCTTCGCTGGTCCCCGGATGGTTCGTGGCTCTCGTTCGTCGCGTACGTGAACGATGTCCCTCAGGTGGTGGCCCTTCCCATGGCCGGCGGGGAGGCCCGGACTCTGACCACGGTTCCGCTGGGAGTCGGTGACTATGAGTGGTCGCCTTCCGGAGCGCAGATAGCGTACCTCTCCCCGGAACCGCCGTCGCCCGAGGAGGTGCTCCAAAGGAAGGAAAAGTCGTTCGTGATCGAGGTGGATCGGCAGGATCGGCCCGGGCGCGTGTTCGTTCAGGATCTCGAGGGCGGCGCCCCACGGACCGTGACCCCGTCCGCTCATTTCGTCTCCGGCTTCGATTGGGCTCCCGACGGTCGCACCATCGCCTACGCCGCCGCGCTCACCGGCGCTTTTTCGGCCCAATTTCACACGAGGATCTACGCCATCGCAGTCGCGGGCGGGGATCCCCGCCCGGTGGTGGACCGCGACAGCATGAATGTTCAGCCGCGCTATTCGCCCGATGGCCGGCACCTCGCGTTTGTCTCGAGCGGCGACAAGCCTGAGATGGTTTCGATCTGGGGTCTGTATGTGGCGCCGGCCGAGGGCGGCGACCCGAAGGCGATTCGCGATCTGGGCGCGGACGCCTGGGTCGCCGCGTTCACCTGGGCGCCCGACAGTCGTTCTCTGATCGTGATCGCGAGCGACTCTCCCGCGCAGCGCGGAGCGAGGATGTTCGAGCAGCCGATTCAACGGTTCTGGCTCGACGGCCGTCGGGAGGACCTCATTCCTGGCCCGCGGGTGAACTACGCGCCGAGTTTCAGCCGTGACGGAAAACATCTGGCTTATCGGTCCACGGATCCGCGCAGCATGGGAGATGTTTATGTGTTGGACCTCCCGGAAATGAAGACGGGCAAACTGACGGACGTGAACCCCGAACTCAAGGAAATGTCCCTGGCGGAGCAAAAGGCCGTCCATTGGCGCTCGTTTGACGGCCGGGAGATCTGGGGCCTGCTGATGACCCCTTCAGACCGGCCCGTCGAAAAGCGCCTCCCCCTCGTGATGTACCTGCACGGCGGTCCGAACGGCAGCATCACGTACGGCATTTTTCCTCAGTTCATGCACTCTGTCGGGCAAGTCGATCCCTATCCGGTCGAGGCGCTCGTGGCTGCGGGGATAGCCGTCTTGATGCCCATGCCTCGCGGCGGCCAGGGCTACGGTCTAGAGGGCCTGCACGGCATCGACGGTTCCTGGGGTGAGGCCGATTTGAAAGACGTTCTGATGGGAGTGGATGCCCTGATTCGCGACGGCGTCGCGGATCCCGACCGGCTCGGCGTGATGGGAGCCTCCTACGGCGGCTACTTGACCGACTGGCTCGTGACCCAGACGAGCCGGTTCAAAGCCGCCTCGACCATGGCCAGCATCAGCGATATCGCGGACCTCTACTATGGGTCGGACGCGGGAGACATCACCCGCGCCTATTTCGGCCTGCCCTGGGATGCGCCGGGGGCCTACGCGAGGCACTCAGCCATCACCTATGCCTCGAAAGTGACCACGCCGCTGCTGATTCAGCACGGCGAGAACGACCGCCGCGTCCCCTTGATCCAGGCGACGAAGTTTTACAAAGCCCTCAAGGAAATGGGGAAGACGGTAGAGCTCGAGATCTATCCAAGGGGCGGGCACGTCATCTACGAACCCGTGCTGGAGCGAGAGATCATGAGGCGAAATCTGGAGTGGTTTCGAAGGTGGTTGAAGCCTTAGGCGTTGGGGACTAGGGTGGCAGCGATGATCCTCCGTCGCGACCGAGACCGCGACACCGCGCGAACGACCGCTATCGCCCCAAATCGCTCAGGGACGATGCGCTCCCGACCGGGGCGAAGGCCTTTCTTGAATTGGAACGTGCTTACGAGCTGAGGTGCAAGAAATGAAGACCCAATCGCGTCCCATCATCTCGCTCGGTGCCGCTGCCCTGCTCTGCCTATCTTCAGTCGTGCGGGCCCAAGGGGCCGGGCAGAAGGCGTACCACGTGGGCGATCGGGTCGAACTTCACATCAGCGGCCCACATTGGCAACGCTGCGTAGTGTCCGACAACGACGCGGAATCGTTGATGCGCGGCCGGTGCGAAGAGTACGTGGAGCCCGCTCCCGGAACGTACCGGAGGGGGGCGGGGTCTACATCCTTTCTCCAGGCGACCTGCGGCCCCTCCGCAAGGGAAGTCCGACCCCGCCCTCGAAGGCAACGCCGCAGACGCCGCTCCTTCGCCTGCCTCCCCCCGCTCGCCAACCGGAGATGAAGCTCGTGCCAGCCCCGGCCGGCGCGGCGCCCCCCGACCCCGTCGTCCCCCAACCACCGCCCCGGCAGGCTCCGAAGGCGGGTGGGGCCGGACTGAAGATCGGCGAGTATGCCTGCTACGGCTCGGGTGGTCGAATCCTCGCCGGTCTTGGATTCAAGGTCCTTCCCGGAAACATCCGCGACACGGCCGCAATTGCTCCCGAGTGAGCTTGGTGTCGCGCGGGGGCGAAAGCATCGGCCTTTGTCAGGTCGCGGGCAGGAAGATGGCCCGAAAGTCGTTGACGTTGGTGCGGGTCGGTCCGGTGTGGATCAAGGTGCCGATGGATGAGAAGAAGGTGTAGCCATCGTTGCGGCTCAGATATTCGGCCGGATTGAGGCCGAGCGCCACGCAACGTTCGCCCACGTCCGGACCGAACCAGGCTCCGGCGTTGTCTTCGGTGCCATCGATGCCGTCGGTGTCGCAGGCGAGCGCCCAGGCCGGCACGCCGAGCGTCACCGCGAGGGCCAGCAGGAATTCGGCAGACCGCCCACCGCGCCCCTGGCCGCGCACCGTGACCGTCGTCTCGCCACCGGAGAGGATCACGCAGGGACGCCGGGCCGGTTCGCCATGATGGAATATCTGTCGAGCGACCGCGGCATGGACATAGGCCACATCGCGCGATTCACCTTCGAGAGAGTCACCCAGTATCAGCGGCGCCACGCCCTGCTGACGGGCGTAGGCGGCCGCCGCCTGCAGCGCGTGCTGGGCGGTGGCGATCACATGGACTTCGCAGCGGTTGAGCCGCGGGTCGCCGGGCTTGGGGGTTTCGCTGTGCGGCGAGCCGAGGTGAGCCAGCACCCGCGCTGGGACTTCGATGCCGTACTTGGCGAGGATCGAAAGCGCCTGCTCCCGCGTGGTGGGATCGGCCACGGTGGGGCCGGAAGCGATGACTGACACATCGTCGCCTGGGACGTCGGAGATCCCGAGTGTCACCACCTTTGCCGGCGCACAGGCCAGGGCCAGACGGCCTCCCTTGACGGCGGAGAGATGCTTGCGAACGCAGTTCATTTCGCCAATGTTGGCGCCGCTCTTCAGCAGGGCCCGGCTGATCATCTGCTTGTCGCCCAGGGTGAGGCCGGGCGCCGGCAATGCGAGGAGTGCCGAACCTCCACCGGAAATCAAGCAGAGCACCAGGTCGTCGGCGGTCAGGTCCTGAACCTGCTTCAGGATTTCCTCTGCGGCCTGCTGGCCAGCGGCATCAGGGACGGGGTGGGCGGCCTCCAACACGCGAATCCTCGCGGTCTTCTGGCCATGGCCATAGCGCGTCACCACCAGACCGGCGAGCGGCCCATTCCATCGCTCCTCCACCGCGGCCGCCATGGCCGCAGCAGCCTTGCCGGCGCCTACAACGATGGTCCGACCTTGCGGGCGAACCGGAAGAAACGCGGGCAGGCAGCCGGCCGGCCTCACCGCGGTGAGCGCGGCATCGAAAAGCCCTCGTAGGAACAGCTCCGGCTCGAGAGCGGTCACAACGTTCCCGAGATCGGGATTAGCAGAGTAGATCTGTGGTCTGATCCCAAGAACGGCCACCGATGAACGACGTCTCTATTCGCCCGGATCAAGGACACCACCTGGAGACTCCGGGGACTGCGCGGCTACACCGAGGTTAGGCAACCGTGACCGAAGTCTTCCATCAAGTCTACAGTCCCGTCGGCGGTAGCGTCCTCCTGTCTGCGCTCGTCGCCTCGCTCCCGCCTCTCCTGCTCGCGATACTCCTGGCCGTCCTCCGCGTGGCGCCCTGGCGCGCCGCCGTGGCGGCCGCCGCTACCGCCTTCGTGCTGGCCTGGCTCGTCTGGGGCATGCCGTTGTCGTTGACCATTGCCGCGGCGACTCACGGCATGGCGTTCGGCTTGTGGCCCATCTCCTGGATCGTGGTCAGCACCGTGTTCTTCTACAACCTGTCGGTGGAGAGCGGCGACTTCGACGTCATCCGCCTGTCGCTCGCCAGGCTGACCGGCGACCGCCGTATCCAGCTGGTGCTCGTCGCGTTCTGCTTCGGCGCGCTCATCGAAGGCATCGCGGGCTTTGGGGCGCCGGTGGCGATCACGGCCGCCATGCTCGCAGGCCTGGGGTTCGAGCCGATCATGGCCGCGTCGCTGGCGCTCATCGCCAACACCGCGCCAGTCGCTTTTGGATCGCTGGGGATTCCCGTCACCACTCTGGGTGGCCTGCTGGCCCCGATGCTGGGTCACGACACCCAGGCGACCACGCAGGCGCTGTCGGCGATGGTCGGCCGTCAACTCCCGATCTTCTCTGTGGTCATTCCCGCGTACCTGGTGGTCCTGTACGCCGGGTGGAGACGGATGATCGAAGTGTGGCCGGCGGTGTTCGTCTCTGGGGTTACCTTTGCGGTCGGCCAGTTCGTGGTCTCGAACTTCGTGGGGCCGGAACTCACGGACGTGCTGGCCGCCCTGACTTCGTTGGCCTCGGTCGCGTTGCTCCTGCGGGTGTGGCAGCCGGCGGAAGAGTTCACCGAAGGCGCGCGGCTCGCCGTCGCTCCGGTGGGGCCGCGCGACACCGGCCCCCGTGTCGTCCGCGCTTACGCGACGTACGGCGTCCTGATCGCCACCGTGCTGATTGGTCAGGTGGGGAACCTCCCGGGGATGTCGAAGGTGAACCCGCCAGCCAATGTCACGGCGTTGCTGAAGTGCGGACAGGTTGGAAACAAGCTGTGTCCGGATCCCTGGCTGGGCGCAAGCGCCGCCGTCGAGCCGCAGGGGTTCCGCTTCCCGGTCTGGGAATTCAGCTGGCCAGGCGCCTACCGCATGCAGGACGGCAAGCCTGCGCCGCTGGTCCAGCGCGAGGCGCCGGTGGTGGCCGCATCGAGCCCATACCCCCTGAGCTACCGCCTCGATTTTCTGGCCACCGCCGGTACGCTTGTGTTCCTCGCGGCGTTGATCGCGTTCGTGCCGATGTTGATCTTTGGCGGAGCCCCACAAGCGCTGGCGACGACGCTCCGGAGAACGCTCCGGCAACTTCGGCTGCCCGTGATCACCATTGCGTTCATCCTCTCGATCGCGACGGTGATGAACTACTCGGGAATGACTTCGTCGATGGCGCTGGCGCTCGCGGGCACCGGCGTTCTCTTTCCCTTCTTCTCGGCCTGGCTCGGCATGATCGGCGTCTTCCTGACCGGCAGTGACACCTCCTCGAACACGTTATTTGGTCCGCTACAGGCGACGACGGCAAAGTTGTCGGGGCTGGATCCGGTGCTGATGGCGGCCACCAACTCCTCAGCGGGCGTCATGGGCAAGATGATCAGCCCGCAGAACCTGTCGGTCGGCGCGGCGGGCGTCGGAGCGGTGGGCCGCGAAGGGGAGATCTTTTCGAAAGTGATCGCCCACAGCCTTATTCTGACCACTTTAATGGGCATCGTGGCGATGCTCCAGGCTTATGTCGTGCCGTGGATGGTTCCGAGGCTTTGAAACAACGCGCGGTGCGGACCGCTAAGAGACGCGGTCGAATGCGCCCCATTTCACGCACTTTCCCGTCACTGCGAGCCGTGGACGGACTCCGTCCGTGACTATTTGGGAGGACGCC
>JAENWE010000140.1 GCA_016650185.1 Vicinamibacteria bacterium
GAACTCGTCTACCGGCTCACCCAGGACGTTCAGAACCCGACCCAGGGTGGCGGGGCCCACCGGCACCATGATGGCGGCTCCGGTGTCCTTCGCGGGCATGCCTCGAACCATCCCGTCCGTGGGCTGCATGCTGACGCAGCGAACGCGGTTCTCTCCGATGTGCTGTTCCACCTCGACCACAACCTTCATGTTGCCCGCTTCGATGTTGACCGCGTTGTAGATGGCGGGGACGCCGTTCGGGAACTCGATGTCCACCACGGGACCGATCACCTGAATAACTCGACCGATGTTCTCTGACGCCATTGGTTCTTTCCGTTCGTTCTTTCGCTTGTGAGGGCTTCGGTTCTGGGGTTCCGGAGGCTAAGGATGCCTAGGCGGCGGAGCCCGAAACGACTTCGATGATTTCCTTGGTGATCGCGGCCTGACGCACCTTGTTCATGTAGAGAGTGAGTTTGTCGATGGTCTCCGAGGCGTTCCGGGTGGCCGAATCCATGGCGGCCATACGCGCGCCGTGTTCGGCGGCGTTCGACTCGAGAAGCGCTTGCCATACCGTGGTTTCGACGATTTTGGGCAGGAGCTTGTCGAAAATGGAGCGCGGGTTAGGCTCGTACAGATAGTCCTGGGAAGCCTTCTCTTCTTCGAGCGCCTCAAGGGGCAGCAGTCTCTGGGTCACGATGCGCTGCTGTATCACACTCTTGAATTCGTTGAAGAGAAGGACCACTTCGTCCACCTCGCGGTCGAGAAACGCCTTCATCGCGGACTGGGCGATCTCCTGGGCCTTGAAGTAGGCGAGGGCCTGGAAGACGCCGATGTATTCCTTGCGAATGGTGGTCCTGCGCTTGAGGAAGTCGCGGCCTTTGCGTCCCACCGCGTCGGCGAGCACCTCGCGGTGCGTATTGTCGGCGAGGAAGCGCTGGGACACCCGGAGAAGCGACGAGTTGAAGGCGCCACACAGGCCCTTGTCGCTGGTCACCACAACGACCAGAACCCGACCCTCCTTGGAGGTTGTTCTGAAAAGGGGATGGTTCTCCTCGCCCTCGGCCCGGGCGGCCACGTCCTTGAGGACCTGGGCCATGGTGCGCGCGTACGGCCTGGCCGCGAACATGGATTCCTGGGCGCGACGAAGCTTCGCCGCCGAGACCATCTTCAGGGCTTTGGTGATCTGCTGCGTGTTCTTGACGCTGCGGATCCGTCTGCGGATATCGATAAGCGCGGGCATGCTCTTCTGTCTCTTACCGCCAGGCCTTCTTAGGCCTTCGCCTGGAAGATGTCGGCGAATTGGGCGAGCACGGCTTTGACTTGCTCGGTGAGCTCCTTGGTGAGTTCCTTCTTCTCGGAAATCTCCTTGAGCAGTCCTGGATGGCGGGCGTCGAGGTGGGCGTGAAGCTCCCTCTCGTATCGCCTGACGTCACCCACGGCATAGGCATCGAGAAACCCATTGATGCCGGCGTACATTCCGATGACCTGCTTCTCCATCGAGAGCGGGGAGTACTGGTCCTGTTTCAGGAACTCGGTCATGCGCTGACCACGCGCCAGTGTGGCCTGGGTGCTCTTGTCGAGGTCGGACGCGAACATGGCGAAAGCGGCCAGCTCGCGGTACTGCGCCAAGTCGAGTCGCAGGCGGCCGGCCACCGACTTCATGGCTTTCACCTGCGCGGATCCGCCCACCCGGGAGACCGAGTTGCCCACGTTGATGGCGGGCCGAATCCCGGAGTTGAAAAGGTCGGCTTCAAGGAAGATCTGCCCATCGGTGATCGAGATGACGTTTGTCGGAATGTAGGCGGAGATGTCTCCGGCCTGCGTTTCGATGATCGGAATCGCGGTGAGGCTGCCGTCGCCTTTTTTCGAGGAGAGCTTTGAGGCGCGCTCGAGCAGGCGGCTGTGGAGGTAGAAGACGTCGCCCGGATAGGCTTCGCGACCGGGCGGGCGGCGAAGGATGAGCGATATCTCGCGATAGGCCGCCGCGTGTTTCGACAAGTCGTCGTAGACGCAGAGCGCGTGCTGGCCGTGGTCTCGGAAGTACTCGCCCATCGCCGTGCCCGAATAGGGAGCAATGTAAAGGAAGGGCGCGGGGTCGGACGCGGTGGCCGCGACCACGATGGTGTGGTCCATGGCGCCGAAGTCTTCAAGGGTCTTCACGACCTGCGCGACCGTGGATCGCTTCTGGCCAATGGCGACATAGATACAGATGACGCCCTTACCCTTTTGATTGATGATGGTATCGATGGCCACCGCGGTCTTGCCCGTCTGGCGGTCGCCAATCAGGAGTTCCCGCTGCCCGCGCCCGATATTGACCATCGCATCGATCGCCTTGATACCTGTTTCGAGCGGCTCGCGAACGGGCTGGCGATCTACCACGCCCGGGGCGATGACCTCGACCTCGCCAAAGAGCTTGGTGGGGATGGCGCCCTTGCCGTCGATCGGTTCGCCGATCGCGTTGACCACCCGACCCACGAGTTCGGGGCCCACCGGGATCGACATGATGCGCGACGTGCGCCGAACTTCGTCGCCCTCGCGAATAAGGGTGTAGTCGCCCAAGAGGACGGCGCCAACGGAGTCTTCCTCGAGGTTTAGCGCCATGCCGCGAACGCCGTGAGGGAGGTCTAGAAGTTCACCGGCCATACAGTTGGTGAGGCCGTGGATTCGCGCGATGCCGTCACCGACCGAAAGGACGGTCCCGATCTCCGCGGTGTCCGTGGCGGCGGAGAAGCCCGCGAGTTGCTGTTTTAGAACTTTGGTAATTTCTTCGGCTCTAATTTCCATGTGGGGCTTCTTCGGATTTTTCCTGTGTTTGTAGGGAGAAAGAAAACTGGAGGTCCTTGGGGGAAACCTAGCGGTCTGGATCCTTGGGGTCCTTGGGGAAACCTAGAGAAGATGCTGCCGGAGTGCCTTGAGACGCGCCTTGACCGTACCGTCGAACAGGTGGCCGTCCACCTCCACCTTGAGACCGCCCACGAGGGAAGGGTCGGTGGTTATCTCCATTTCTACCGACCCGGATACCGCCTTTTCGATGGCTCTGCGAACCCGATCGCGGGCATCGTCATCAAGTTCGAGAGCGGCGGTGACCCTGGCCGCATGAACGTTGTTCTTGGCGTTCCATTCGTCGCGATAGCGGTGGGCGATCTCGTGGATCAGCTCCACGCGGGAGGCGTCGATCAGCATATCCATGAGTCGCGGCAGGGGCGACGAAAGGCCCTGGAAAATCGCGGTGACGACGGCCTTCTTGTTTGCGGATGGCACCCCCGGATTCGAAAGCGCCTCGAGCAGCGCGGGCGTCGCGTTCAGCGTGCCGGAAATGGCGGCTAGTTCGTCACGAACCGCGCGGGTTTCGGTCGCCGTTTCGATGATGGCGTGCGCATAGCGCCTTGCGGACTGGGAGTCGTTCAAGCTTGGAGTTCGGTTTTCTGGAGAACTGGCACGCAGGTGCGCGCGTTTTCGGGCTTTGGGACGCTGGTGAGCGCCCCCAGGGGACGGTCCATACTTCTCGGACGCTTGGGAGTCAGGATATCACGCGAGGAGACAGATTCTGCCCGGGTTTGTGGCGGTAACCCGGCCAATCGCTTTCGCGTCATTGAGTTCGAGAAGAAGGGGTTCAGCGCGATCCTCCGGCAAGGAAAGAAGCAGTCCGCCCGAGGTCTGAGGATCGTAGACGAGAGTCAGAAGATCGGGCGACACGTGGCCTTTCCGATCCACCATGGGCTCAAACTGCTTTCGGTTCGCTTTGAGTCCTCCCGATTGGCTGGCTTCCGCCAGCTCTCGGGCTCCCGGAATAAGCGGTAAAGTGGAAATGTCGATCTCAAGACCGACCCTGCTCTCGCGGGCCAGTCCGAGGGCGTGCCCGAGGAGGCCGAAACCTGTGATGTCGGTGGCCGCGCGGGCCTTATAGCGCCGAGCGAGTTCGGCGGGAATCCGGTTCAGCCTCAACATACTGGTGGACGCGGCCCGGACGGATTCGTCTCTGGCCAAACCGGCCTTCTGGGCGGTGGCGATGACTCCGGTGCCAAGGGGCTTGGTCAGGACCAGAACGTCGTTCGGGCGGGCTCCCGCATTGGTGAGGAGTGCTGCTTCCTCGACAATCCCGGTAATCGCGTATCCGAACTTGATTTCGGGATCGCGCACGGTATGCCCTCCAAGGAGGACACAGCCCGCTTCCTTGAGCTTGGCGGCGCCACCTCTGAATATGGCGGCCGCCCATTCGGGCGGAAAGTCCTTATCCGGAATGGCGGCTATGGAGAGAGCGGTCAAGGGCCTACCGCCCATGGCGTAGACGTCCGACAGCGCGTTCGCGGCGGCAATCGCTCCGTATTCTTCCGGGTCGTCAACCACCGGGGTGAAGAAGTCGACGGTTTGAACCAGAAGGATCCCGCCGTCCAGGCGATAAATCCCGGCATCGTCGCCACTTCGGTAATCGACGAGAACACGGGGGTCGTTGATGCGGGGGAGTTCGCTCAGAACCTGAGCGAGTTCGGCGGGGCCGAGCTTGCTCGCTCAACCGGCGCTCTTGACTCGTTCAGTGAGCCTGAGAATCCTCTGTCGATCGTCTGTCATCTCTATTTTGGTTGGAGGTGCTATAGACCCTTGCTGCCCACGTCGGTTTGCCCGGTGAGGGAGGCGCCCTCTTCTACGATCATCCGGGGCGAGTCCAGAGTGGCCTCGACGCGCGCGCCGGCCAATATCTCTATTCGATCGCGGGCTCGAACGTGGCCCCGAACCCGTCCCCTGATCGATACCACACCGCAATCGATCTCCGCCTCCACGACGCCGTTTTCGCCGACCACCAGCATGTTGTCGGAAACGATCCGGCCCCGGAGGGTGCCGTCGATCCGAAAGGTGTCCCGAAACTTCAGCTCGCCCACAAACTCCGTCCCCTCGTCAATGAAGCCGTTTAGATTCTCGGAGAAGAACGAGGGTCGCATCATTCGGCCTCAGCCTCTCACGATCCAGAGGTAAAGGCGGTTGAGTTCACTTTCGCTGTCGAAGGCGATTCGAATCTCGCCCTTCCCGCGCTTCCGGTTGATCTCGACTCGCGCCCCCAGTTTCGCGCGAAGCTTCTCCTCGGCGGCGCGAGTGTTCGCGTCCGCCTTCCTGACCACCACCGTCTTGGGATTTCGCTGCGCTTTTACTCTGGCTTCGATCTGCCGCACCGAAAGCCCGTGTTTGATGGCGAACGCGGCCATCTCTTTGATCTGCGCGGGGTCTTCGACCGCGAGGAGCGCTCGAGCGTGTCCGGCCGAGAGTGTGCCTCTGTGTAACTCTTCGCGAACTTCGGCGGGAAGGCGGAGGAGGCGGATCGTATTCGCCACCGTGGCCCGGTCCTTCCCCACCTTGCCGGCCAGTGCCTCCTGGGTGAGCCCGAGTTCGTCCTGCAGCCGCCGAAGAGCCTGGGCTTCCTCGATGGGCGTCAGTTCCTCGCGTTGAATGTTTTCGACCAGCGCAAATTCCAGAACCCGATCATCCGCCACGTTTCGGACGACGGCGGGAATGGTGGGCAGGCCGATCTTCTGCGCCGCCTTGAACCGCCGCTCGCCTGCAATGATCTGAAACCGCCCATTGGCCGCGGGCCGGAGAAGTATCGGCTGAATCACCCCGCTTTCCTGAATGGACCTGGCCAGTTGCTCCAGGGCCTCGGGACGAATCGAGGTTCTTGGCTGTGTCGGGTTGGCGTCAATAAGGGACAAGGGGACGAGTGACTCCGCCGACTCGGACGAGGACTTTCGGGCGTCCGGCTCGATCGATGCTGCTGAAGCCACCTGGGGGATAAGGGCGGAGAGCCCTCGGCCCAGGGCCATTCGCTTGACGCTCATGGGCGACCCTCCTTCCCGGTCCTATCCAACACTTCTCGAGCGAGGCTCAGATAACACTCGCTGGCTCGCGATTTTATGTCGTAAAGAAGAACCGGCTTCCCGAAGCTGGGAGCCTCGGCCAATCGAATGCTCCTCGGGATACTGGTCCGGAAGACCTGATCCCCGAAGTGGGATCGCACATCCGCCGAGACCTGCTGGGAGAGATTCGTCCGGTCATCGGCCATAGTGAGTAGCACGCCCTCGAGGGCCACTGCGGGGTTGAGGGCGGTCCGAATTCTCTCCAGCGTGCCCAAAAAAGCGCCGAGTCCCTCGAGAGCGAAATACTCACACTGGATCGGAACCATTACGGAATCCGCGGCGGTCAGCGCGTTGACGGCCAGCAGGCCAAGGCTCGGCGGAGTGTCCAGGAGGATGAAATCGAAATTTTCGCGCTGCAACTCGAGGGCGGCCCGGAGACGAAACTCCCGGTCCTCGCCGGCGGCGAGCGCAACCTCCAGCCCCGCCATATCTGGATCCGAGGGCACAATTTTCAGATACTCGATCGCGGTCGAGGTCGGCGGAGGGAGTGCCGTGCCCGACAAGAGTGCGTCATATAGCCCCGGCGCCTTCTCCAAGCCAAAGCCTGAAGTTAGATTGCCTTGTGGGTCAAGGTCGATGGCCAAAACCCTCTTTTCGGCCACCGCGAGGCTAGCGGCAAGATTAATCGCGGTGGTGGTCTTGCCGACGCCACCCTTTTGGTTTGCTACTGCGATGACGCGAGCCATTTGGATGTCGCCAGAATATCACCGCGGCCGGTGGCGTCACCGTTTCACGTGAAACATCGGCGCTGGGCCGATGACCCGAACCTCAGGGGTATCACCTCGGCCCCGCGAAGCGGCGGCCCACCGAAGACCAGCACGCTGCCGCCCGGCAGCAGGAGGGGGCGAAGGCTCTCGGGGGCTAGCCCTACCGCGCGCATGGTCACCATCGCGGCGCGGGGTCCGCGGTAGGCCTCGCTCCGTTCGCGCAGGACCGTCACGTTGGCCGAGCCCATTTCTCTCGCCGCCTCTCTAAGAAATGCCCACCGCTTGGCTCGGGGCTCGAGAAGCGTAAACGCCAAGTCTGGGCGAAGGGCCGCCAGAATCAATCCTGGGGAACCGTTTCCGGACCCCACGTCGATCAGGGGCGCCACCAGCAAGCCCTCGGCTCCCAGGATGGGGAGGACGAGCATTTCGAACGCGTCCAACCTTTTCTCCGCCCCGGTCAGGTTGATCCTGGGGGCCCATCGCAATAGACAGTCGAGGTATCGGTTCAGGCGCAGACGGGCGCGCTCGTCTGTAACCGCGGTTTGCTCGTGAACCACGTCTCCTTCGAAACCGCTAGGAGCCCGCGGTCTTGGCTTTGGGAAACAGATGCGGGGCGAAGTACATCGCAAGCACTTGAAGGATGATCGCGGCCAGGTTTGAAACGAACCAATAGAGGTTCAGGCCGGCCGGCGCCCAGGCGAACATGCCTGAGAAGATCACGGGCATGAGCAACATCATCCTTTGTTGGGCGGGATCCACGGCCGGCGCGGGCATGATCTTCTGCATGGTGATCATCGAAATACCTGAAAGAACCGGGGTTATGAACAGCGGATCCTTGAGACTCAGGTCAGGGATCCAAAGAAACGGCGCGCCCTTCAGGTCCACAGAGATGTCGAGCATTCGGTAGAACGCAAAGAAGAATGGCATGGTGAGCAGTGTCGGGAGGCATCCGGTGGCTGTCTGGCGAACCATGTTGATGCCGTTCTTCTCGTACACGTCAGCGATTTCCTTCTGCATTTGCTGTCGTTTGGGGTCCGTCAGAGACAGTCGTTTGTATCGCTCTTGCACCGCGCGAATTTGGGGACCGACTTTGGCCATTTTCGCCGACGATAGAATGGCGTAGAGACGGAGCGGCCCCATCGCCGCCGAAATCCCTATGGTCAGCAAGATGATGGCTACGCCAAAATTCCCAACCCGTGCGTTGACCGCCCGGAGCGCCCGGGTCAGAGGGACCACGATCGGGCCGATCCAGCTTCCTACGGGCACGATTTTCTCGGCCCCGAGCCCAAGCGAATGCAAGCGGTCGTAGTCCTTCGCGCCAATCGTCAAAGCCACGGGGGGCGCCACCAGAATCTCCACGTCGGCGGCGGTGCCGTTGACCGTCGCGTTTGCGGTGGCCTCGATCGCGGTCCCGTCCTCCTTCGTCATGATGACCGCAAAGTACTTGTTCTCAATGCCGATCAGTTTTCCGCGAATCTCCCGGGGTTCGGCCAATGCCGTCGGAGGAATGCGGATGTCGTTGCCCGCGGCGTCGATCTCGACCACGCCCGGGGGGAGGTAACCGCGTAAGCTCTTCTCTTCGTCCGAGGGTTGACCGAAGCCGGGACCCCAGAAAACGCGGATTGGTAGGACCGCCCCGTTTTCCTTCACCTGTGCCTCGATCCGAAAAGCACGGCCCTCTTTGATGCTCCGAATCGTCTTGGTCGCAACCAGCGAGCCGTCTGAGAACTCGAAGCGGGCCCCTCGGTTCGGACCCTCGTTTACGTCCGTAACGCGGAAGAGTCCCGCCCTAAGCCGCGCATC
>JAENWE010000141.1 GCA_016650185.1 Vicinamibacteria bacterium
GTGAAAGTGATCGGCCTCTCGGTCGATTCGGTCGAGTCCCACCTGAAATGGGAAGGGGATATCGGCGAGACCCAGGGCACCGCGGTCAACTTTCCGATGATCGGCGATCCGGATCGCAATGTCTCGAACCTGTACGACATGATCCACCCGAACGCGAACGACACCATGACCGTGCGCTCGGTGTTCGTGATCGGCCCGGACAAGAAGGTGAAGCTCACCATCACCTACCCGGCCTCGACCGGTCGGAATTTCGACGAGATCCTGCGTGTGATCGACTCACTGCAGCTCACGTCGAAGTTCAAGGTGGCGACGCCCGCGAACTGGAGGGATGGCCAGGACGTCATCGTTGGCGCCTCCCTCAGCGACGAAGAGGCGAAGAAGGTCTTCCCTCAGGGCTGGAAGACGGTCAAGCCTTACCTGCGGGTTCTGCCCCAGCCCAAGTGACGCCGCCGGCGGACCGCATCGGCGTCACCCCGGCGTAAGCCAGGTTCAAGTTTCAGTTGAATTTCACCGAAACCAGCTTGGACACCCCGGGCTCCTCCATGGTCACGCCATAGAGATTGTCGGCGATCTGCATGGTCTTCCGGCTGTGGGTGATGATGATGAACTGGGTGTTGCCGCGGATGGTGTCGAGCATCTTGACGAACCGGCCGATGTTCGCGTCGTCCAGGGGCGCGTCGACCTCGTCGAGGATGCAAAAGGGTGACGGCTTGTACTTGAAGATGGCGAAGAGCAGGGCGATCGCGGTCATGGCCTTTTCCCCGCCCGAGAGAAGCAGAACGTTCTGAAGCTTCTTGCCCGGAGGCTGGGCCATGATGTCGATGCCGGCTTCAAGAATGTCCTCGTTGTCCACGAGGGCGAGGCCGGCGGAACCCCCGCCGAAGAGCTGCCGGAACGTCTCCTGGAAGTTCGCGTTGATGATGTGGAACGCCTCTTCGAATCGCGAGCGTGACTCGGTGTCGATCTGCCGAATGGCCTCTGAGAGTTCCTTGATGGAGTCGAGAAGATCCTGGCGCTGCGAGGTCATGAACACGAAGCGCTCCTCGTTCTCCTGCGCTTCTTGAACGGCCAGGGGATTCACGGGCCCGATCCGCTCGATCTTCTCCTTCAGCTCGTTCAGTTCCTCACGGACCGCCTCAAGATCCTTCGCGTGATCTTCCTCGGTCAGGGTCAGGGCGGCCTGGGCCGCAGTCTGGCCTATGGCCGTGTGAGCCTCTCGGCCCAGATGGTCGAGATCCGAGGCGATCCGGGCCCGACTGACTTCGATTTCGTTGAGCGCGTCTTTGATGACGTCCCGGTCCTTGCGAAGAGCCTTGAGAGCCTCGTCTCTGGCGTCGACCTCGGCGCGGGATCCGCGCAGGCGACCCTCTTTAGTGGCGAGAGTGGCGGTGACCCGCTCCCGGTCCGTGAGGGTCTCGGCCAGCGCCTTCTCCGCTTCCCGTTGCTCGAGATCGAGGGCCTGAGCCTTCTCTTGAAGCTCCCGGGCGCGAGTGAGTGCGCTTTCGATTCGAGTTTCGAGATCGGCGAACTCGGCGGCGAAGCGCTCCTTCATCTTGAGGGTGGCGACTTCCTTCTCCACCAGGCCGGCCAGGGTGGACCGGGCCTTCGTGGACACCGCCTGCTTCTCCTCCGAGTGGTTGCGGGCCGCCACCAGCGATTGGCCCAGGGCGGAAAGGCGTTCGGCGGTCTGCGCGCGCTCCTCCTCGGCGGCGTGCAGTTCCTTGTCGATCTCGCCGATTCGCACTTCGCCCGCTGCGCGTTCCGAATCCGCCTGCTTCATCTCGACATCGATGACCTGAAGCTTGCGATCGGCGCGGACTCTCTCGTCTTCGAGCGCCGTTTTCTCGTGATCGAGCGAGAGGAGGCCCTTCTCCGCGACATGGATCGAGTCTTCGGTTTCCTTGATTGCGTGGAGAGCCGCCTCAATGCGCGCCGTGACCGCGCCCTCGCGGAGCTTCAGTTCCTGAAGCCTGTGGTCGATCGCTTCTTCGCGCTCCTTGAGCTCCTTCACCTCGCGCCTAGGGGCCAGGAAGCCGCGGCCCCCGCGACCGCCTTCCACCCAGGCGCCGCGGACCACTTCGCCATCCAGGGTCACGACGGAGGCATCGAGGGTTTCGGAGAGGGCGAGGGCGTCTTCGAGACGTCGCACCACCACAGCGTCGCACAGCCCCTGCTTGATCGAATCACCTTCCGGGAGGGCGACGCGGTACAGGTCGCTCAGCCGGCCCACGATTCTGGCGTCCTTCGGCAGTTCCAGTGGAGCGGAGGCTCCGGCCGTCCGGCCCAGGATCAGAAAAGAGGCCCGTCCCTCGCCGGAGTCCGCGAGTCGCCCCACGCCGATCTTCGCGGTCTCGGCATTCGGCACCATCAGAGCCTGGAGGGCGTCGCCGAGGAAGCCCTCGACCGCTTTTTCGTGTTCGGGTCTGACTTCGATGCTGTCAGCCAGAACGCCGAGAACACCGGAAGCTTCGCGGTCATCGAGAAGGACGCGCACACCCGCGTCGAAGGCGCCGTGGGTCGCCACCAACTCTTCGAGGGAGGCCCGCCGGCCCGAGAGCTGATCGCGTTCGCGATACAGACCGTCGAGTTCCCGCCCCACTTCGCCTCTTTCGGTCTCGGACTCGATCCGGTGCTTTCTCACCTCCGTGAGCTTGTCCAGAAGCTCCGACTTCGCAACCTCCCCAGCCTCGTGCCGCTCGGCCGTCTTCACCAGCGAACCCTCGACCCGTCCCCGCTCGCGCGACACCTCGTCGAACTCGGTCTTCAGCTTCGAGAGCGCGGCCTGAGCGCGCTCAACGCGCTCGTGCGCCGCTCCCCCGGCCGAACCGAGGGCGGAGATCCGAGTCACAGCCGAGAGCTGCGTCGACCGGGCGCCGTCCATCTCGGCCTCGACGCTACGAAGCACGGCGACCGCATCGTCCAGCAGGGCTTCGATTCCCTGCAGGGTGGCTTCGCTCGTGTTCCGCTGCTCGGCGAAGGAGACCACGTCGGCTTCGTGCTGCCGGAGCGCGTCGCCCACTGGCGACAGACGCGCCCGCAAGTCTTCGGCCTCCTGCAACGAGGACTCTGAACGCGACCGGGCGTCTCGCGACTGGTCGCGACAATAGATGGAATGCGTCTCGTGCTTGTTCGCCTTGAGGGTCAGGCCTGCGTGTTCGCCGCGGATGAGCTCGAGGACCTTCGCCTGCTCCATGACCGAGGCGCGCCCGGTTTCCAACTCCGTCTCCGCCGCCGTGATGGTCGCTTCGATTCTCCCCGCTCGCTCGACTTCGACCTTCGCGCGTTCCGCAAGTTCATCAGAGTCGGATTGAAGCCTGGCGAAGGTCCGGCCGTAAACGATCCGTTCGAGGCCCAGCTGCTCTTCCTGGAGGGCCATGCGTCGTCGGGCCTTCGCAGCCTGGCGCTTCAGGGAGTCGAGCTGCTTCTCGACTTCCGTGACGATGTCGTTCACCCGAAGAAGATTCTGTTGCGTGGCGTCCAGCTTGAGTTGGGTCTGACGCCGTCGCGACCGGTATTTGGTGACGCCCGCGGCCTCCTCGATGAGAGCCCGACGATCGGTGGGTTTGTTGGAGAGAATCTGACCGATCTTGCCCTGCTCGATGAACGAGTACGCCTTGGAGCCGAGGCCGGTGTCCATAAACAGCTCGTGGATGTCGCGCAGGCGACAGGTTGAGCCATTCATCAGATACTCGCTCTCGCCGTTCCGGTACAGCCTGCGAGAAATCGTGCATTCCTCCCGGCCGTCGGGGCTGCGGCCGTTCAGACCGGTCAGCTTCAGATTGACCTCGGCCATGCCAACCGGCTGCCGGGCGGTGGTTCCGGCGAAAATCACGTCTGACATGGCCCCGCCACGAAGGCTCTTGGCACTCTGTTCGCCGAGCACCCAGGAGATGGCGTCCGAGATATTGCTCTTCCCACAACCGTTGGGTCCGACAATGCCCGTGACTCCGCCGTGAAAGGTCAACTCCTGGCGATCGCAAAACGACTTAAAGCCAACGATTTCAACCTGATCCAGACGCATCATGACGGCGAAATTACCCCAATATGTTGTGTTCGCCGGGAACTCTAGCACAACGAAAACGGCACGACATGTCTCCCCGTAGACACAGTATGGGCCCATCGAGCGCCCCTATCCAATCGCGAAATGGAGCCTTTCGGTGCGTTACCTCAAAGGGGCGAGGGCTCAATCGTCCGATGGGCGTGGCCGCGGCCAAAGAACGCCCCAGTCCAAGCCGCTCCTAAATCGCGTAGGTCCGGCCCTGGACGAACATCCTCAGATTCTTGCGCTTGAGGACGGCAAGTTCACTCTTGATCCGGCTCACGAAGCGCGGTTTGGCTCCGTAAACGTAGATCGGGACGTCCCGTCCTAGCTTGGAAAGTTCCATGCCGAGGAGGGCCGGGGTCAAATGGCCCGAAATTCGGGCGAGCCCTTCCTCGCTGTTGGGGAACGAGGACTCGGTAATGACCGCTTTGAGGTTCTTCGTCGCGTTCACAACATCCCAGAAACGGTGGGTCGGCCCGGTGTCGCTCGAAAAAGCGAGCGAGGCCTTTCCGTCATCCACGACGAAACCGGTGGTGGGCACCGAGTGAGAAACCGAAATTGCCCGAACGCTCAGATTGCCGACCTTGACCGCCTTCTCGGGCTCAAGGGTCACGAGCTTGAGGACCGGCGTCAGATCATCGGGAATCGAAGTGAAGTCGGGCCAAAGCGACCCATTGAACAGATGCTTGGCCAGCGCCGTGACCACTTCATGAATCCCGTAGATCCGCAGGGAAAAGCCGGGCGAGGCGAAACTGTTGTCGATCAAAAACGGCAGACAGCAGGTATGGTCGAGGTGGGCATGAGAGATGAAGACATCCTTAACCTTGGCCTGACGATCCACCGGCAGGGCGAAGGACAGCCCCCCGGCGTCGAGCGCCACGGTGTCATTGATCAGGAATGACGTCATGCCCCGGCCGGGAGCGATACCGCCGTAACAGCCGAGGACCTTGACCTTCATGCCGCCCAACTCAAGCTACACCGGCCCATCTGAAAGCAATCATCAAACTCAAGATTTCAAGATTACGGGGGACCGGCGGCAATCTAGTTTCCGACTTAGTGATCGTCAACAGAAAGCAACGAAGCGGGGTTGCTAGTCCCTTGAGTCCCTGGAAGGGCCCCGGTTGAGGTCTACCTCGCCACGGCTGCCGAACTTCATCTTGCGGAGTCCTGAACCCTCGCGGAGGTAAAACGTCCCCTTCACCTCGGCCTCGACCCGGTCCCGATCCAGCGCGTTCTTGACCACGCCAGGAATCTTGAGAAAGCTCACGTCCAGCCGGGAGACGACGCGCTCCTCCGCAAAGCCACGCAGCATCAGGGGTTCGGCCTGATAACCCCGGCCCAGGACCTTTCCGTTCAGTCTGACCTCGTAGTCGAATCGTTCGATCTGAAGATCCTCGGGGTTGACGTTCCTGATTTGAAGACCCACGTCGACCCGAGCGCCGGTGAGGGATACGCCGTCCAGGTGAATGCCGGCCACTCTGACCGTGGGTGGTTTGATCGAGGCACACGCCGTCCATAAAACCGCCGAACCGACGAGAACGAAAAGGCGACGGGACACGCTCATGAGGCCTCCACAACTTGGAAAGAGCTATTCTAATCGGCCGTTGCAATCGGACCCTAGCCCGGCCTATTAACGTGATGATAAATTCTAACAAGGGCCGGAGATGAGGGCGGGCAGACCCTTACGTCAGACTCGTCCCTGCCTCGGACGTAGGCTTATCGGCCGGCGAACCCCAATTCTGAGAGACTTGAGACAACCATGAAATTCCTCCTCGCTGCTACAACCCTCGCGTTTGCCACACTGGCCCCCGCCCAGACCGTCGACGAGATCCTCGCCAAGAACTTCGAGGCCAAAGGAGGACTCGCCAAGATTCGGGCGGTTCAAGCGATGAGGATCACCGGCAAGGTCACCATCGGTCCGGGAATGGACGCGCCGGCGGTTATCGAGCAAAAACGCGGGGACAAGGTTCGTCTGGACATCACCTTCCAGGGAATGACCCTTACCCCGATGGTGCTGAACGGCGGCACGGGCTGGAAGCTCATGCCGATCCAGGGTAATCCCAATCCTGAGTCGCTTTCCCCCGAGGAGATGAAGGACGCGTTGGAGCAGGCCGACATGGACGGGTTTCTGGTCGACTACAAGAGCAAAGGACACTCCGTCGAGTATTTGGGCAAGGAGAAGGTCGAGGGGACGGACGCCTACAAGGTGAAGGTGACGCTCAAGAGCGGGGATGTCCGTACGGTCTACATCGACACCGACAGCGACCTTGAAATCAAGATCGAGTCGAAGAGCATGCGCCGCGGCGCCGAGGTGGAGGGCGACACCATTCTGGGCGACTACAAGGACGTGGATGGGCTGATCCTCGCGCATTCCATTGATAGCGGCCAGAAGGGGCAGCCCGGCCGCCAGATCATCACCGTCTCAAAGATCGAGATCAATCCCATCCTCGACGATGCTCGCTTCGTCATGCCCACCAAGAAAGAGGCTCCAGCTCCCGCGGTGAAGTAGCGCGCACCGTTGCCGATTCCGAAGAACAAGCACCAACGGCCCTCCGCGAAGGGCCGTTTTGATTTCTGGCATGGTGAGGGTCTTGCCGAAAGACGCCATGCACCGCCGTCTATCGATTCGAGGAGATGAAGTGTCATGACACCACGGTTTTCGAGAATGGTCCCGGCTCTTTTCGGCCTCGCCCTTGCTGGTTTCGCCTCGGCCCAGGACGTAAGGGTCGATTCGGACATCTTGGGCGGCTTGGAAGCTCGCAGTATCGGTCCGGCGGTGATGAGCGGACGGGTGTCGGCCCTGGCGGCCGTTCCGGGGGATCGGCTGACCATCTACGTGGGAGCGGCCTCCGGTGGTCTGTGGAAGTCCGATGATGGTGGGGTCAAGTTCAAACCCGTCTTCGACAAGTACAACCCCTCGATCGGTGACATCAAAGTGGATCCCAGCGATCCCAAGACAATCTGGGTGGGCACCGGCGAGTCCTGGGTTCGGAACGGCGTTTCCGTGGGCGATGGGATCTACCGATCGACCGATGCGGGGGACAACTGGCAGAAACTTGGGCTGGAGAAGACGGAACGAATCGCCCGGATTGGAATCGACCCCAAGGATTCGGCGAAGGTCTTCGCCTGCGCCCTCGGCCCGCTCTTCGGTGACAGCGATGATCGCGGCGTCTACGTGAGCCGGGATGCCGGGAAGACCTGGGAGAAGTCGCTTTCCGGGGCCAAGGACGCGGGATGCGCAGACTTGTCCGTCGATCCGAAGGACGGCCAGGTCGTGTACGCGAGCCTGTGGCAGCACCGGCGGTCTCCGGACTTCTTCAACTCCGGCGGGCCGAAGAGCGGTCTGTACAAGTCCAAAGATGGCGGCGCCACCTGGCGCAAGCTGACGAAGGGCCTTCCCGAAGGCGACCTCGGTCGAATCGCCGTCGAGGTGTCGCCCGCGAAGTCGAGCGTGGTCTACGCGACGGTGGAAGCGAAGAAGACCGGACTCTACCGGTCCGATGATGCGGGCGAGACTTGGTCGCTTATTTCGACGGCCGCCGTGGTCGCGGGCCGGCCGTTCTATTTCTCCCGTCTCGTCGCCGACCCCATCAACCCGAATCGTATCTACAAGACGAGCTTTGGCGCCGGCACGTCCGACGACGGCGGCAAGACCTGGAGCTCGCTCTCCGGCAACTTCCACGGCGACGTTCACGCCATCTGGGTGAATCCGAAGAACACCGACGAACTGCTTTTGGGCACCGATGGCGGCGCCTATCACTCCTGGGACCGGGGCAACCGATGGCTGTTCGTCGAGAACCTTCCCTTGTCGCAGTTCTACCACGTGGCCGTGGACATGGAGTTCCCCTTCAATGTCTACGGCGGCCTGCAGGACAACAGCTCCTGGTGGGGGCCGTCGCGCAAGAGCGGCCCCATCGGCAATCGCGACTGGAGCGCGCTCACCGGAGGCGACGGCTTCTGGGCCTTCCCCGATCCCAATGACGAAGATCTCGTCTACAGCGAATACCAGGGCGGCAACGTGTTCCGCACCAGCCGCAAGACCGGCGAACAGAAGGACATCAAGCCTTCGCCCGTGGTGGGAGACCCGAAGTATCGCTTCAACTGGAACACCCCCATTCACCTCTCGCCAACCCAGAAAGGGGTCATGTACATGGGCGCGCAGTTTCTCTTCCGCTCGGCCGACCGGGGTGAGAGCTGGCAGAAGATTTCGCCCGACCTCACCACGAATGATCCCGCCAAGCAGCGACAGAATGACTCGGGCGGCCTGACCCGTGATAACTCGACGGCCGAAAACCACACCACCATTTTCGCCATCAGCGAATCGCCGAAGAACCCGCAGTTGATCTGGGCCGGCACGGATGATGGGAATCTGCAGATCACGCGCGATGGCGGCAAGACCTGGACCAATGTGGCGCCCAACACCTCCGTTCCCAAGGGAACCTGGGTGTCGCGAGTGGAGGCTTCCTCGCACGACGAAGGGACCGCGTTTGCGGCCTTCGATGGCCACATGACCGGTGACATGAAGACCTACGTGGCGAAGACGACGGACTTCGGCAAGACTTGGACGTCGCTCGCAACGCCGGACACTCTGGGATACGCGCACGTCATCAAGCAGGATGTGGTGAATCCGAATCTTCTGTTCCTCGGAACCGAGACCGGGCTCTTCATCTCGATCGACGGGGGAAAGCAGTGGGCCCAGTTCACGAGCGGCCTGCCCATGGTTCCGGTTCGTGATCTGGTCGTCCATCCTCGTGGCCACGATCTGGTCCTGGCCACCCATGGCCGCGGCATCTTCGTAGTTGATGACATCACCCCCCTTCGGGCCTTGACGTCCGAGATTCTCAATTCCGACTTCGCGTTTCTTCCCACCCGGGCGGGGCAGCTTTTGGTGGGTGGCGGGGGCTTCGGGGGCGCCCCCTGGTTCGGGGACCACGAGTTTTCGGGCTTGAGCCCCGAAGACGGGGCCTCGATCGTCTACTACTCCAAGAAGCGCCACGTGGTGGGCGACTTCAAGTTCGAGGTCTCGGACGCAACCGGCCGTTTGCTCGCCACCATTCCCGCGAGCAAGCGCCGTGGCCTCAATCGCATCCAGTGGTCCACCCGCGAGCAGGCTCCGCGATTCGCCGCCGGAGCGGGGGTGATCCCCAGCTTGGGCGCTTTCTTCGGCGCCCGGGCCACTGCCGGGCGTTACACCGTGACCGCGATCAAGAACAAGAACACCTACAGGTCGGATGTGACCCTCGTGGGTGATCCTCGGGTCACCTACAGCGTTTCCGATCAGGCGCTCCAGCGCGAGACCGCCGGCCGGTTGTTCGGATTGGTGGAGCGTCTGACCTGGCTCGTCGAATCGATCGCCGATCTGCGCGATCAGGCGAACGACCGTCTGGGCAAGCTCACGGCCAGGGACGCGGCGCTTGCGAAGAGGGTGACGGCCTTCGCCGCGGTTTTGGAGGCGCAGAGAGTCGCTCTGGTGGCCCAGCAGGAAGGGGAAGGAATATCCGGCGAAGAGAAATTGCGCGAGGAACTTGGGATGTTGTACGGCAACGTCAACGGCTACGACGGACGGCCTACGAAATCGCAGATCGATCGCATGAACGCGCTGTCGCGCGATCTCGACGCTGCCTGGGCGAAGTTCACCGCCCTCGAAAAAGACACCGCGTCCCAAAACGTCGAATTCGGCAGGCGAAAGCTGGAGGCGCTACGACCCATGACCGAAGAAGCCTGGCGTGGGAAGTAGGACGTCCGGACGGAGATCGAGAGCCCACGCTCCGCTCGGTTCGAGAGTTGTGCCCGCGCGGGCGTGATCGAAACCACGTTCGCCGAAGAGACGGAGACCGACCTCTTCGGGTGACCGCCGAAACCAACGTGAGATGGGGGAAGATGCTGGAGGAAATCCGAAACGGGGCCTATGCGCGCAAGTGGATCGCGGAAACCGACGCGGGCCGGCCTGGTTCAACGACCAGCGAAAACGGGAACGGATGCACCCGATCGAGAAGGTTGGCGCCCAGCTTCGATCGATGATGCCGTTTCTCGATCCCGTCGCCGTTTCTCCCGAAGAGGGCGCGACGGATTCGAAGCCGGTCGAAATGGCGGCGGTGGGCGCACGATGACTCCCGCCCAAGCGAGTCCCCCGAACCGCCCCTCCCGAGACCCGGCGCGCCATCGGCTCCATCCTCTGCTCAAATCGACCAGCGCCAGTGTAGGTCGCTGAAGGAAAGGAGGCGCCATCGGCATGAGAAGCCATCTGGTCAAGGAAGGGCCCGAGCGTTCGCCCAACCGTTCGATGCTGCGGGCGATGGGGTACACCGACGACGATTTCAAGAAGCCCTTCGTCGGGATCGCCAATGCTCACAGCACCACCACGCCCTGTAACGCCGGGCTGCAACTTCTCGCGACCCGGGCCGAGGCGGCCTGCCGTGAGGCGGGCCTGGTCCCGCAGACGTTTGGAATTCCGACAGTCTCGGACGCCATATCCATGGGCACCATCGGGATGAAATATTCGCTCGTTTCCCGCGAAGTCATCGCTGACTCGATCGAAACCGTTTGCGGCGCCGAGCGGCTGGACGGCGTCCTGATTGTCGGAGGCTGCGACAAGAACATGCCCGGCGCGATGATCGCCATGGCTCGTCTCGACATCCCCGCCATTTTCGTCTACGGCGGCACCATCAAGCCGGGGCATCTGGATGGGCGCGACCTCACCATCGTGAGTGCCTTTGAGGCGGTGGGGCAGTGGAGCCAGCGGAAAATCACCGATCGGGAACTGGACCGGATCGAGCGTGCCGCCTGCCCCGGGGCCGGCTCTTGTGGCGGCATGTTCACCGCCAACACCATGTCTTCGGTGATCGAGGCCATGGGTCTTTCTTTGCCCCGCTCCTCCACCATGGCTGCGGTGGATGTGGAGAAGGCGGACTCGTCCGCCGAGTCCGCGCGGGTTCTCGCCCGCGCCGTGGCTTCTGACCTCACCCCGCGGAAAATCATGTCGAGGCTGGCTTTCGAGAACGCCATCGCGGTGGTGATGGCCATCGGCGGATCAACGAATGCCGTACTGCATCTTCTCGCCATCGCCCACAGCGCCGATGTCCCCCTGACCCTCGACGACTTCGAAGCCATGCGCGCTCGGGTGCCGGTTCTGTGCGATCTGTCGCCGTCGGGCAAGTTTGCCACCACCGACCTGCATCGGGCCGGAGGCATCCCACAAGTGATGAAGATCCTGCTCGACCATGGAGTGCTGCACGGCGAGGCTCTGACCATTTCGGGGGTGAGCGTCGCCGAGTCCCTCGCGAGCGTGCCGGCCGAGCCTCCGCCCGGTCAGGACGTGATTCGTCCCTGGGACCGCCCGGTTCATGCCCAGGGGCATCTCGCCATCCTCCGGGGTAACTTGGCTGGGGAGGGCGCGGTGGCCAAGATCTCCGGGCTCAAAACCATCAAACTCACCGGCCCGGCCCGCGTTTTCGAATCTGAAGAGGAGAGCTTGAACGCTATTCTGGACGGGAGGATCGAGCCTGGGAATGTGGTGGTGATCCGGCAGGAAGGGCCGCGGGGCGGCCCGGGGATGCGGGAAATGCTCGCGCCCACTTCGGCCTTGATGGGTGCGGGCTTGGGCGAAAGCGTGGCCCTAATCACCGATGGGCGGTTTTCGGGCGCCACTCATGGGCTGGTGGTGGGGCATGTGGCGCCGGAGGCGGCCACCGGGGGGCTGATCGGCCTGATTCACGAAGGCGACAGCGTCACCGTCGACGCCGAGGCGCGGCTTCTCACCCTCAATGTGTCCGACGCCGAGATTCAGAGGCGGCGCGATGGGTGGACCACGCCTCCGCCCCGATTCACCCGGGGCGTGCTCGCGAAGTACGCCCGGGTGGTCTCATCCGCCAGTCGGGGAGCGGTCACGGACGGCGATTGAGAGCCCTTTGCGAATTAGACTTCGCCAACCCCCATGAAATCCTCGCGGAACACCAAGCCCGAGCCCACCGAGGTGTCGATTGGAGACATCGTGGTCGGCGGCGTTCAGACGGTTGTGATCGCCGGCCCCTGCGCGGTCGAGAGCCATGACAGCCTCATGCGCATCGCCCGGTCGGTCAAGGTCTCGGGGGCTCATCTTCTGCGCGGGGGCGCGTTCAAGCCCCGGACCTCGCCTTACTCCTTTCAGGGTCACGGCGATGATGCCCTGAAATGGCTTGGCGAGGCCAGGGCGGTCACCGGGCTCAAGGTGGTGAGCGAAGTGATGGACGTGCGCCGGGTCGAGGCGATGGCCCGCGTGGTTGACTGCCTGCAGGTCGGCACCCGCAACATGCAGAATTTCGACTTACTTCGGGAACTCGGCCGGGTCCCGAACGCGATTCTCCTCAAGCGAGGGATGTCCGCGACCATCGAAGAGTGGCTTCTGGCCGCCGAATACATCCTGGCTGAGGGCAATCCCAACGTCATTCTTTGCGAGCGAGGGATCCGCACGTTTGAGAGCGCCACTCGGAACACCCTGGATCTCTCCGCCATCCCCGTGGTGCGAGCGTTGTCCCATCTTCCCATCGCCATCGACCCGTCTCATGGAACCGGACGTCGGGACGGTGTCGCGCCCATGACCAAGGCGGCCATCGCCGCGGGGGCCGATGCGGTGATGATCGAGGTGCACGACGACCCCGAACGGGCTCTTTCGGACGGCGCCCAGAGCCTCTCCCTCTTCGCCTTCGACGGCCTCATGCGCGACGCGGCTCGGATTGCCGATGTCTGCGGCCGACCCTTCCAGGATCAGCGCGTGGTGGCCTTTTCCAGCCGAACCATCGGGGGGGCGATTTGACACTGCGGCTCCGCCGCCCGTACCCTAGGCCTTCCATGACCCTCCAGACCTCTTCGAGAAACCAGGCTGTGCTGAGCGCTTCGTCGCTCCCGCCGGCTATTGGTCTCATTCTCGTCGTCCTTACGGACGGGGGTCCCGTCTAGCCAGGCAAAAGAGCCGAGCGAGACGAAAGGCCCCCGAGGGAAACCTCGGGGTTTTCATTTTTGAGGAAAAGAAAGACCAATGAACGACCACGACGACAAACAGAAACCTTCGGAAAATACAGAGCCCGGGGACACGGCGGCGCAAGCCAGGTCCTTCGAGCCGGAATCTGCGAACCCTCAGGAGGCTCCGGACTTCCGCGAGACCGCCGAAGGAGGCTACGGCTGGGGCGTATAGGCTTGCTCCGTCCCTTTTGTTTTGAGAGAGCTCACCGAAAATGAACCTTGAGTCGAAACTCGTCTGGATGAACGGCGAGCTCGTTCCGCAGGAGAAAGCGGTCGTGCCTTTCCTGACTCCTGCCCTTCATTATGGGACCGCGGTCTTTGAAGGGATGCGCGCTTATGGCACGCCCCAGGGCCCGGCCATTTTTCGGTTGAAGGATCACGTGACGCGCCTGTTCTCGAGTGCCCGGATCTTCGGCTTCCTCGAATTACCATGGACGGAGGAGCAGGTCATCGCGGGATCGAAGGCGGTGGTGCGCGAGAACGGTTTTATCGAGTGCTATGTGCGTCCCCTGATCTTCGCAGCCTCCGGCCACATGGGTCTGAACCTCCTGGGTATCACCCCCGGCCTGGGTATCGCCGCCTGGGAGTGGAAGGGCTTTGTGTCGCCCGAGGCTGAGGCGAAGGGCCTGCGCGCCAACGTGTCGTCCTTCACCCGCCATCACCCGAACGTGATGATGACCAAGTCCAAGCTGGCCGGGAACTACGGCAACTCGGTGCTCGCCCGCACCGAGTCCGCGCGGCTTGGTTTTGATGAGGCCATCATGCTGGATCCAACGGGTCTCGTGGCCGAGGGAACGGGTGAGAATCTCTTCGTCGTCCGTAAGAATGTGATCTACACGCCTCACCGGACGATGGTGCTCGAAGGACTCACTCGCGACAGCGTCATCACCATCGCGAGAGACTTCGGCCTCGAAGTTCGCGAGGAACCGTTGACCCGGGATCAGCTGTATGTCGCCGATGAACTCTTCGTCTGCGGAACCGCGGCCGAGGTGCTCGGCATTCGAGAGCTCGACTTCCGACCCATCGGGACAGGGTCGCGAGGTCCGATCACCGCGAAGCTCGCCGAAGCTTTCCGGCGCGCGGTCACCGGTGGAGAGAAGAAGTATCTCGATTGGCTTGATTACTGCAAAGCCATAGTTGCTCCATGATTCGAAACTAGGATTTGCGGGCGCGACCGGCCCAGCGATCAACGAGCGAAGGGAAGATCGCGTTCAGTGCCACCAGTCCGCGCGCCATCGGGTACGGATGCACTTCCGGGCGCGGACGCCGGACGGCTCGCACCATCGCCTCCGCCACCTGCTCGGCGGTCTGGACCGGACCCACGGGCGCACCGGTGCGACCCCCGGACTCTTTCAGGGCCACCGCGCTGAATTCGGTCTGGGTCGCGATCGGATGCACCGACATCACCAGGATCCCGGTTCCCTGAAGCTCCACCCGCAGCGCCTCCGTGAGGCTGATCTGGGCCGCCTTCGAGGCTCCGTACGCCGACCCTCCCGGCAGCGCCCGATGCCCAACGATGGACGATACGTTCAAGATGACGCCTTCGTTCCGGACGCGCATGTGCTTGAGGGCGGCCTGACATCCATAGACCGTGCCCATGAAGTTGGTCTTCATAAGACGCTCGAAGTCCGCGGGCGGAGTTTCCTCGACCCGGCCCCGAATGCCGAGGCCGGCGTTGTTGATCATGACGTCGATCCGGCCATACATCGTCACCGTCTCGTCCACGAAGCGATGAACGTCCGCCTCGACGGAGACATCGGCTTCGACCGCCAGCGCCTTTCCTCTCGAGACCTCGATCTCCTTCACCAGGGCGTCGAGTCTGTCCCTTCGTCTGGCCGCTACCGCAAGCTGCGCCCCCTCTCGCGAAAAGGCGCGGGCGGCGGCGAAACCGATTCCTGATGACGCGCCCGTGACGGCAACGACACACCCCGGTGAGTTCATCGAGCTGCTCTTTCAGGTCGCGAGGCGGTCCCGGGGAGTGGGGTGCCTCAAGAGCCCGCAACGCGAACTCAGTCTGGCTCCACGTAGGCGTCGACTTCGATCTCAATCAGCATCTCCGGATCGACCAGCGCGGTCACCTGAACCATGGTCGACGCGGGTCGGATGTCTCTGAACACCTCGCCATGAGCCCGCCCGACCTCTTCGAATCTGGAGATGTCGGTGACAAACATCCGCGTTCTCACCACCTGAAACATCGACGCGCCGGCCTCCCCCAGGGCATCCTCGATCTTGCGCAGGATGAATTTGGTTTGAGCGAAGGCGTCTCCAGCCCCGACCACAGCGCCTGAGGCATTGATCGCGGTGGTTCCCGCCACGTGAATATGCGGACCCACTCGAACGGCCCGCGAGTAGCCCACGGATCGCTCCCACTTGGTTCCCGACGAAATATTGGTGCGCGCCATCTAGAGAGCCTCCAATAAGGCGTTGGTCATATCGTCGGTTGTGGCTGAGCCGCCCAGATCCGGCGTACGCACCTTGCCCTCGGCGGTAACCTTTTCGATGGCGCGAACCACCCGCGCCGCCGCCTGCTTCTCGCCCAGGTGTTCCAGCATCAGGGCCCCCGCCCAGACCGCCCCGATTGGATTGGCGATTCCTCGTCCCGCGATATCCGGAGCCGAGCCGTGGATGGGCTCGAACATCGAGGGATTCTTGCGCGTGGGGTCGAGATTCCCGGATGGGGCGACGCCGAGGGAACCGGAGATGGCGGCTCCGAGATCAGTCAGGATGTCGCCGAAGAGATTGCTGGCCACGATCACGTCGACGGTGTCGGGTTGGGTGACCATCCTGGCGGCCAGGGCGTCGACGTGATATCGGCGAAGGGTGATGTCGGTGAACCGACCCGCCACCTCCTCCACCACCTCGTCCCAAAGAACCATGGAATGTCTCAAGGCGTTCGATTTTGTGGCCGAGGCGACGAGCTTTCTCGGCCGGGTGCGCGCGAGCTCGAAGCCGAATTGAACGAGTCGTTCGATCCCCGCCCGGGTGAATGTGGCCACCTCGTTGGCGAGTTCACCTGGGCGGCCGCGGTGGACGAAACCGCCGACTCCCGAGTACTCCCCCTCGGTATTCTCCCGCACGCAGACCATGTCGATGTCTTTCGGCCCGCGTCCAGCCAAGGGAGAGGTCAAGCCCGGCAGCAGACGCATGGGTCTCAGGTTCACGTACTGATCGAACTTCTGGCGGATGGGCAAAATCAGATCCCACACCGAGATGTGGTCCGGAACCTCCTTCGAGCCCACGGCGCCAAAGTAGATGGCCTCGAAACCGCGAAGCGACTCAATGCCGCCCTCCTTCACCATGCGGCCGTGCTGCAGGTAGAACTCCGACCCCCAGGGGAAGCGGATGGTGTTGAGAGCGAAGCCCTCGTCCTTCTCAAGTGCCTCGATCACGGCCAAGCCGGCGTCCAGAACCTCAGGGCCGATACCATCGCCCGGAATGGCGGCGATCTGGTGGCTTCTCATGCTTCGATCGAGGGCAGAGAGATACTCCACAGTTTCTTGCCGGAGAGGTCGTAAAGGCTCACCGTCAGCTCCCGCGTTCGTCCGTCGATGGCGCCCTTGCCGAAGAACTGAAGACCCGCCGAAGGGGGCTGGTTCGGTTTCATCCCCTTCGGGATGGAAAGGTAACGGACGGAGGGGCCGAAGGTCCGGTCGAGGGGGTTGGGCCCGAAAGTGCCGGCGTGCAGCGGACCGGCCACGAACTCCCAGAAGGGATTGAAGTCGGTGAACGAAGCATCTTCGGGCGAATAGCGGTGCGCGGCCGCGTAGTGGACATCGCCGGTGATCCAGATGATGTTGGAAATGCGCTCCTTCTTGATGAACGACAGAAGGTCCGCGATCTCAAGCTCACGGCCGCTGGGGCCGTCTGGATCATCGTTCGCGACCGCCTCATAGCGGCCCGGGCCATCCCCGACCACGAGCCCGATCGGCATGTCGCACGCGATCACCTTCCACAGCGCGCGCGAAGACTTCAAGGATCGCTTCAGGGTTGCCAGTTGGATTGGACCGAGCAGGGCGGAGTCGGCATTCACCTTTGGCTCTCGGTTCGACCCGTTGTGGCTGCGGTAGCTGCGCATGTCGAGGCCGAATACATCGAGCAATGGGCCATAGGGCAAGATGCGATCGATTTTCGACGTGGTCGGCTCGATTCCGCGGATGGGCGTGAATTCGAAGAAGGCTCGCCGGGCCCGCGAAGCGAGCACATCCACTCGAGACTCGGTCCGGTATCGAGGGTCTTCGAGAAGCTGGCCGGGGTACCAGTTGTTCCGCACTTCATGGTCGTCCCAAAGGACGAACTGCGCGTTTTTGGAATTGAACCTCCGAAAATTGTCATCGATAAGGTTGTATTCCCACTGGCCCCGGAATTCATCCAGAGTCTCCGCCACCTTCGACTTCGCCTCGGTCACCAGATTCCGGAAGATCGTGCCGTCCCCCGCTCTCATTTCTTTCTCCACCGGCTGGTCGGAGTAGACCGTATCCCCGACGTGGATGAAGAGATCAGCCTCCACGCGGGCCATGGTGTCGTAGATCTTGAGTCCGCCCATGGAGGCGTTGATCCCGTAACCCTGGCCCACGGTGTCGGCGCCCCATATGAAAGAGACGTCGCGTTCGTCCGCGGGAGGCGTCTTGAATCGACCGGAAGCGGGCTCTCCAAAGAGGCGAGCATCAGCGAGATCGCGGAATCGGACGCGATAGAAAATTGTTTCGCCGGAAGGCAGTCTCTCCAGGTCGGTCTTGGCGCACAAACCCGTGCTCTTCAACGAGTACGAGTTGCCTACGATGGTGGAGTTTTCGAACCGTTCATTGGTGGCCCATTCGACTTCCATCTCCGCAGGTTGTGAGCACCTCGACCAGATGATGGCCCGGCCGCCCGAGACGTCTCCAGCCTGCACTCCGGAGACTATCCGGGGCGCGGCGTTTTGAGATCTCACGATCGCGGGGAATCCAAGGGCCGCGGCGCCGACGGATGCCCGGCCCAGAAAATCTCGACGTTTCATGATGGGATCTTACTCAGCCGGGCCGATCGAAACATCAAGAGCGGCCATCCGGCCTGCCTTTTTTGGGCGTCGGGCCGTCCGGCTACGAATAGAAACCACTTTCCCAGGAGCAAAGAAAAGAGGGTGAGGTCGAAGCCTCACCCTCCGGGGAGCGGTGGAGGTTCAGCCTAGAACGTGAACTTTGCTCCGAACTGGATAATGCGTCCGTCGTCCGCGCTCGTCAGCTGCCCGAAGTTCGCGGCGCTGCTGTTGTTGACGGGGTTGTTGAACCGCTCCTGGTTGAAGAGGTTGAAGGCCTCAACCCGAATCTGAAACCGCTTGTTTCCCGAGAACGTGAAGTTCTTGAAGACAGACAGATCGGTCCGGTTAAAGCCCGGTCCCAGCACGGAATTGCGGGACTGAGAGGAAAGGCCTGCGGTGGTTGCGGCGGGCCTTCGGGTGAAGCAGCTGGTGTTGAACCACTGAGCCACCGTCCGAGCGCCCCCCTCGTTCGGGTCGCACGTCACGTTGGGGCGATTGGTGAGACCGGACAAGGCCAGCACCGGGTCGGTCACCGTGAACGGAAATCCCGTTTGGCCCTGGAAAATCCCGTTCAGTTGCCAGCCACCGAGAACCGCCCGAATTGCTGGGGATTTGTCCGAAAGTTTCGGCAACTCGGCGCCGAAGCTGAAGACAAAGCGATGGCGGACGTCGAAGAGCGCCGGGCCCTTCTCCTGGTCCAGAGATGCCTGCAGGCTGGCGTCGTCGCCGATGGTGATCGGCAGAACCGGCCGGGCCTCGCCCCCGATGTTGAGACCGGAAACGTGGTCCTTGGCATTTCCAAGGGTGTAGGAGGCCAGGAAGTTGATTCCCTTGGTCGGCCGCATGCGGAGCGACGCTTGAAGCGAGTTGTACCAGGACTCGGCCGCGGTGAAGGTCGGGCGCAGGAGCGCGAAGGCGGGAAATTTCCGGACGCCGTTGATCAGGGGATTCACTTCCATGAAGATCGGAAGATTCTTCCCTCGGGATCCCACGTAGCCCACTTCGAGCCCTATGTTGTCGCGGATCTGCTGCTGGACGGTGAGGTTGTAGTGCTGGGCCGAAGGGGTGTTGAACGTGGGCCCCCAGCCGATGATCGTGAGGTTGGCGGGGAAGAGGTTCGGCGCCTGCGTTCCGGTGCCGAGGGGATTGGCGAAGGTCAGGAATGGGTTGGAGGCCGTCGCGTTCAACTCGACCAGGGGCGTGAACGGCGGAGCCAGAACGCCGGCCTGGAAGAGGTCGCCTTGTCCGGCCAGGGAGTCGTAGAAGATGCCCCACGCGCCGCGAACGCTGGTCCTACCGTGGCCCGTCGGGTCCCAGGCAAAAGCGAGGCGGGGCGCAAAGTTGTTCTTGTCGGTCTTGTAGCCGCCGTCGGGAATTCCCGAATCGCCCGGGTACAGGAGTCCTTTAGGCGCCGCCGGGTAGACCGTCGACTGCCTGTCCGGGTTGATGACCACGATCCGATTTTCCTTCTCGACAAATGGCGTGGCGAGCTCATAGCGCAGACCGATGTTGAGGGTAAGACGATTGGAGTAGCGGAACTCGTCCTGCGCGTAGCCCGAATAGGTCCGGCCCTTGCCGTCCTGAATCCCCTGTTGGGTGGTGGCCCGGAACTGGGCCGGGTACCCAAGGAGAAAATCGCCGAATGCGCTCCCGGAGATGGCGCCGGAGAAAGTGAAGTCGCCGTTTGGACGATTGATGAAGGCGATGAACATATGTTCCTGGCGGAGATCGAGTCCGAACTTCATCGAATGCCTGCCGCGCAGCCAGGAGAAGTCGTCGGTGATCTGGTAGACGTCGTTGTTGCGCTGCACGAAGGGCTGCTGCGGGTCGCCGAGGCCCGGGAAGCCCGAGATTCCAACCGAGGGCAGACCGACGGCAAGCGGATTGGTGTTCTTCACGTTGATGCCATAGGCGGAGTTCGTCAGGCCGGAAGTCACCGCGGGCTGGGCGTCGATCTTGTTGACCGAAAAGCGCGCCTGGTTGATGGCGTTGGGGCTGAACGCGTAGGTGTCGGACACCATGATGTCCATCAGCTTGGCGATCGCGAGCTGGTCCGCGGGCTGCACCGTTCTCGGGGTCGCGGCCTGGGTGTGGCTCCACAGGAAGCGTCCGAGCATCTGGTGCTTGTTGGAGAGCCGGTAGTCCAGTCTGCCGCCCGCTTGATTGCGGGTGTCTTCCACATTGGGCGACACCACGTAGCGGTTGGTGCCCGAGTTCGGGAGTGGCATGAAGTCACTCAGGAGTTTCGCCGAGATAGGGCTGATGCGGTTCGCGGGAATGACGCCGCCGGGAAACGGCGCGCCCGTGAGGGGGTCGCGCACGGTGCCGCCGAGCTCGCCTGATCGCTGCGCGGCCGTCGGCACGAGCAGGTTCGACGTGGTGCCGCGTGTGTTGCGGTAACCCTCGTAGTAGCCGAAAGCGAAGAGTTTGTCCTTCATGATCGGGCCTCCGAGGGAGGCGCCGAACTGGTTCTGCTTGAGCTCGGGCTTGGGTTGATCGGCGGGGACGAAGAAGTTCCGCTCCTGGAACTTGTCGCTGCGGTTGAATTCCCACGCCGCACCGTGCCATTCATTGGAACCCGACTTGGTGACCACGTTCACCACCGAACCTGAATTGCGACCGTATTCCGCGCTGTAGGAGTGGGTGAGGATCTTGAACTCCTGGATGGCGTCCGGGGGCGGGCGAAGGACGAAACCCGTGTTGAAGGTGTCGTTGTTGGTGGCGCCGTCGAGGAGAAAGTTGTTCGACTGGTTGCGCTGGCCGTTCACGTTGAAACCGCCGGTGACGTTGCCGAAGCCGCCCGGAGTTGCGTCACCGTTCTGGCCGCCGAGGTTGGACGGAGGCGCCACCACGCCGGGGATGAGGGTGCCGAGCTGGGTGAAGTTCCGGCCATTCAGCGGTAGGTCGACGACCTTCTTCTCGTCAATAACGATGCCGAGGGTCGCGTTTCCGGTCTCGATCAGCGGCGCCTCGCCGCTGACCTCGACCGTCTCACTCTGCCCGCCCACCTTCATGGACACGTTGACGAGCGCGGTCTCAGAAACGCTGACTTTGACCCCGCTTCGGGAAAAGGTCGAGAAACCGGAAAGGCCCGCTTTGACCGTGTACGACCCGGGCTGTACGAGCTGAATCGTGTAGAAGCCGTCCGCGCCCGTGGTGGCGGTTCGGGTGGCGTTGGTGCTGGTGAGCGTGGCTTCGATGGTCACGCCGGGGAGAACCGCGCCTGAGTCGTCCTTGGCGGTGCCGGAGATAGAACCGGTGGCCTGAGCGTGAGCCGGACTTGGGTTGAGCCCCAAGAAGCAACCGAGAGCGAAGGCGAGGCCCGCTCGAATAGAGAAATGCCGCATTTCTGAAACTCCTATTTTTGAGAACTTGTGGGTGATTCTTCGAGACTCGAATCGTGCAAATCCGCCCGACGTGTCCTGTGTTCCCTGTCTAATCCTTTGTCCGTTGCGGTGTCAACCGGATACCGATTGTGAAGCCCTGCTTGATCGTCGTCTCCGGCTTCAATACTTCGGCACCCGCCTGCGGATCCACTCGAGCGTCGGCTCGAAGATGTCCCGCCGAGCATGTTCTCCCACCACGATGTCGAGATGGCCGTAGCCTTCAAGCACGTTGATGGTCACGTCAGGCGAACCGCTCTTTTGCGCTGAATAGATGCCGTTCAGCAACCAATCTCCGGGCATGCGCGCGTTGCCGAAATAGAGAATCGGCGTTTTCATCTCACCCCAAAGGTCGTCCACCGCAGTCCTGGGGTCGTCGGCTCGGTCGCCCATCCGCTTGCCTTCCGGATCCTGCACCGCCGGGTAATAGCGGTCATAGCCCCCCAGCAACTTGGCCAGCACTTCGGGCCGAGACTGCCCGCCAAGGGGATTCGCCAGGGCGCCCGGGCCCCAGGCGAACTGGAGCAGGTTCGACAGCTGCTCACCGAGAGTTTCATACTTGGCGTCCGTCGAGGGCGCGGACGGGTCCTCGGCCGTGGCCAGCATCAGCCGCTGACGTCCCTGCCAGCCCAGACGTCCGGAAACGTCGGTGGCCCAGGCTCCGGCGCTTTCAAGCTTCTGGAGGTCCGCCGCCGGGTCGTACCCCTCTTTCGGGGCATGGGATTTGAACTGGCCATCGAGGGCGATCAGGCCCGAGACCGCGGCGGGCTCAGCGCACGCGTAGGCGTAAGCCAGAAAGACTCCACGGGAGAAGCCGGCCACGTACAACTGAGTGCGACCGCTCTCCGCACGAGCCAGGGCACTCGCCGCCCTGATGTCGTCCAAGAAGGCTTCGGTCGTCCAGGTCTTCATCGACGCCAGCGCCACCGGATCCTCGCTGGAAGAGGCGAAGCGCGTGCGGTAGTCCATCGCGAAAACCTCGACGCCGCGACGCGCGAGGAAGATCCAAAGGTTGTGATCCTCATCGGTGAGCGCTATCTCGCCGTTCATGTTGGTGCCGGGGAGATACAGCAAGGTGGCGGTCGGCTGGGCCTTGGTGCGATAGCGATGAACTTCGATCCTGTCGAAGGGACCCGAAGGCGATCGGCTCGTGCTCCAGGTTGCATGTTCGATGTCGGGCGCCCCTGAGACGGGCGCGCCTGCTTTTACGAGCCACTCCGGCGCGGCGGCGTTCACTCCGCTGCTGGCCAGGATGAGCGACGTCAGCAGGGCGAGGGAATATCGGGTCATGTATGCGACTCCTTGGGATCTCGTGTGTACGAAGACGACGCTCGCGTCACATTCCCGGAGGAGTGAACCGGCCGTCATGAGCGGTCCATCCGCCGTCGACGAAGAGAATGGTTCCGGTGATGTAGCTCGCCCCCGGCGCGCAGAGGAACAATGTGGCGGCGGCCACCTCGGCGGGCTGGCCCCAGCGATTCATGATGCTCTTCGCCGCATAGGCGTCGTACCAGGCTTTGTTGTTCTTGATCTGCGCGGTGAGGGGGGTATCGATGACTCCGGGCCCGATGGCGTTGACCCGAACCCCGGCCGGGCCGAATTCGGAGGCCGCGGTCTTGACCATCTGCAGGATGCCCGCTTTGGTCGCGGCGTACGCCGATTGGCCCGGCTCCACGGTCTGCGACCTGATCGAAGAGTAGAGAACGATGCTGCCGCTCTTCTGTTCGGTCATGATGCGCCCCGCCGACTGGAGCACATTGAAGTTCCCACGCATGTTCACGGCCATCACCCGGTCGAACTCCTCCTCGGTGTAGTCGAGGATCTTCTTGCGCACGTTGATAGCGGGAGTGCAGACCGCGATGTGGAGCCCGCCCATGCGCGTGGCGATGTCGTTGAAGCACTTCCTGACCGCGGCGCCATCCCGAATGTCGACCACACCGCTCTCCGCCTTGCCGCCCGCGTCCTTGATCGCCTTGGCCACCGTCTCAACCGCGGCGGCGTTGACGTCAAGGCAAACGACCTGCGCGCCGAGGTCCGCGGCCATGCGGGCGGTGGCTTCGCCGATGCCGGAGCCAGCACCCACGATGGCGGCGACTTGAGAGTCAAGTCGGAAGAGCGATGCGGTATTCATGGGATGTCTTTTCCAGAGCTATGAGGTTGATGGTTGGGATGGGGAAGGGCGGAGCGCGAGAAGCGACAGGGCTCCGGCCAAAACCGACACGAGAAGGCCGAGAAGAGCCGGTGTCCAGATCCCGCCGTATCCGGCCCCGTTTGTGCTGAGGTGGACGGCAAGCAGAGTGCCGATGCCGAGGACCATGGCGGCGTAGGCATGGCGTCGATCAGACGCGGGCACATAGAGCCCGAGGATCACGGGCACGAAGAGACTCACCGAGAGCAGGGAATAGAAGATGCCGAGGGCGGCGATCACGGTGGAGGCCTTCAAGGCCACCAGGACGCCCAGCACGCCGCCGCCGAGCGCGGCCGCGCGAGCTACCCGCAGCACCTGACCATCGTCCGCGTTCCGGTTGACGAATCCCTTGTAGAGGTCCTGAGACAGCGAGGTTGACAACATGAAGAGGACGGCGTCGGCGGTCGAAAGCTCGGCCGAAACCACCGCAGCGAGCCCCAGCGCGCCAAACCACACGGGCAGGTCCATCATGAAAATTGTGGGCATGGCCAGTTCAGGGGTCGAGAGACCTGGGTGCAGGGCGCGGGCCAGCAGGCCGATCATGGGCGGCACGCAGGCGAAGATGAAGAGGGCCGAGGCGTTCCAGGCCACGGCCTTTCTGACCGTGCGCGCATCGCGCGCCCCATAGACCTTCTGAATCAGGCCGGGTGAAATAATGAAGGCGGGGGCCAGCAGAGCCAGATACTGGATTCCCGAGGTCCCGCTCGAGAAAAAGTCCCACAAGCGCACGGGGTCGCTGGTCGCCGCCTGCAAGGCGGAGACGCCTCCCACCTTGGAGAGGGCGATGGGAACGGCGGCGAAGAAGCCGACGACCATGACTCCAAGCTGCAGGAAATTGATCCACACCGAGCTCAGGAGCCCCCCCGCGCTGAAATAGATGGTCGCGACCACCCCCCCGATGATGATCCCTGTTGTCTTGTCGAGCCCGGCTACCACGTTCAGGACCCAGGCGAGGGCGATCAACTGTCCCGATAGTATGGAGATCGTTCCCACCCAAAGAAGAGAAGAGATCACGCCCCGAAGATCGCGCGAAAAGCGCCATTCGAGAAAATCTCCCACCGTCTTGAGGCCGTGCTCGCTCGCCACCTTCCAGATGCGTGGTCCGACCGTGAAGGCCATGATCATGGAGCCCACACCGGCCGACCCCACCCACCACCAGGCCGCGATGCCGTTGCTATACCCGAGCCCCGCCGCGCCCACCGTGGAACCAGCGCCCACGTTGGCGGCGACGAGAGTCGCGAACAACAAGCCGGGGGAAAGGGAACGCCCGGCCACGAAGAAATCGCCGGAACTCCGCACTTTTCGTCCCAGCCACAGGCCAAGGGCGACCTGGAGCACGCAGTAGACAAGTATCAGGTAGATCATTCAGAGTCGTTGGGGGAGACGGTGAGGTTATCAGCCGCCCACTTCGCCCCGTCGCACGTTCCATTCTTGAGTTGGCACGCCCATGACTTCGCTCTCTTCTCCAACTTCCGGCGAAACAAGACAAACTGCGCTCTGATTCATGCGCTACGGCACCATTCCGAAGGGTCTGAAGGAGCGATTGGCCACGGTTCTTGGCGTCGTCCCTTATCCCATGCTGGATGTGCTGGTGGCGCCCCTTCAGGCCCGAGCCCTCATCGCCGCGGAACGCGCCGCCGTCTTCAGGGCATTGGAAGAAGGCGAGGCCACGACGCCCGATCTCGCCCGCCGGCTCGCCCTCGACGAATCCTGCCTGGACCTTGTTCTTCGGCTCCTGTCATCCATGGGCTACATCAAGCGTCGCTCCCTCCTGTGGTCGATGACCCGGCTCGGACGCAGGCACTTTGGCGCGGCCGCGCCAAAGCCTCTTGGAGACTTCGTCGCCTTCGGCGTTCCCCAATGGGACTGGATTGCCAGACTCGACGAGGTTCTGAAGACCGGCCGGGGAGTCGAGATACATCGAAGCCTGAACGGGCCCGACTGGCCTCTCTATCAAAGAGCCATGGCCGAAGGGGCTCGAGACTTCGCGGCCTTTGTCGCGCGCGAGCTTCCGGTCGCCAAAGGCGCGAAGCTGTGTCTGGATGTCGCGGGGTCACACGGACTGGTCGGAGCGGCACTGTGTCGTGCCCATCCCGGGCTACTCTCGGTTGTGCTCGAGCGCGGAGAGGCTTTGTCGGAAGCGCGTCGTCTCGCGACCGAGGCTCGGATCACCGATGTCGTTTCGTTCCGGGAATGCGATCTTCTGAGCGACGAGTATGGCGAAGGCGCTGACGTCGTCATCCTCGCCAATATCCTTCACCACTTCGACCCCGACACGAACCGCAGGATTCTGGCTCGGGCCAAGCGGGCCCTGAGGTCTGGCGGCTCGATCGGCATCTTCGACATCGAGGCGCCCAATCCCAAGGCGCCTCCCGAGGCGGCCGGGGATGCCGCCGCGCTCTTCTTCCGAATCACCTCGAACAGCGCCTGTTTCTCCGGAGACGACTACGTCGGCTGGCTCAGGCACACGGGCTTCAAGAGGCCCCGCGCCGTGCGCAGCGTGCTCTTGCCGTCGAGGCTTCTGGTGGTGGCTCAGGCCGAGTAGTCTTCTACTTGGTTTGCACCGCCGCGAGTTTCTTTCGTTCTTCTTCCACCACACTCGCGAACTGGTTGGTGGCCGAGAGCTTTTTCCCGTTGACCACCAGAGTGGGCGTGACCTGAACCATGGTCTCAAAGCCCTCCTTGACCTGGATAGCGAGTTTTGACCTGGCCTCCGGTGAAGCCAAACAGGCCTCGAGCTTGGCCTTATTCATGCCTACGGCCACGCCATTGTCGATCACATCCTGACGGGTCGCCACCTCCCAGGCTCTGGAGAAGATCCGATCGTGATAGGCCCAGAACACACCCAGTTCCGAAGCGCAGATCGAACCGAGGGCGAGATCACAGGCCCCGTTGTGGATGGTCTGGCCGAGCCCCGGGTTACAAGTCTTCTCCAGTGGGAAGTTCTTGAAAGTGAGGTTGATGTCGGGCCCCTGCTGAGCGAAATAAGCACGGAGCGCATTGGACGCAGCCTGGCAACCCGGGCACATGAAGTCGGCGAATTCGACCACCTGGATCGGCGCATCCGCCGGCCCCTTCACGTTGGTCTTGTATTTCTGTTCGGTGGCGCCGGCCGCGGAGCCGGCCGGGGCCTTTGCCTTCTCCTGAGCGAAGGTGGAGACCGAGAGGAGGACCACGGCGGCGCCGAGAGTAAGGGCTACGCGCCGGGGAAGCCGGCGGGAGATGGAAGCGGAGAGTGAATTCATGTTTCCTGATCGTGTTGGAGGTGGAGTGATTCGATTCGAGCGAACTCCGCGAGTCTACGCAACGCCCGTGACTTCCTCGACCCAGCCATAGGGGTCTTCGGCCTCGCCATACTGAATCGCGGTGAGACTGGAGTAGAGCCGTTGAGTCAGAGGACCGATCGCGTCGTCGGAGGTCTTGAGCACGCCGCCTTCGTGGCCGAACTCACCCACCGGGGAAATGACCGCCGCCGTTCCAGTGCCGAACACCTCGCCGAGCGTCCCGTTCTTCCGGGCCTCGACGATTTCGTCGAACGCGTATCGGCGCTCGCTCACTTTGTAGCCCCAGTCTCTCAGCAGCGTGATCACGCTGTCCCGAGTCACTCCCGCGAGGATGGTGCCGCCCAAAGGTGCGGTGACGATCTCATCCTTGAATTGCACGAAGAGGTTCATGACCCCCACCTCCTCGCAGTACCGGTGCTCCAGCGCATCGAGCCAGAGGACCTGGGCGTAGCCTCGCTTCTGCGCTTCCGTCGCCGCGAAGAGACTGGCCGCGTAGTTGGCCCCGGCTTTGACCGCGCCCAGGCCGCCCTTGGCCGCGCGAATGAGATCCTTCTCCACCCAGATGCGGACCGGCTTCAACCCGTCCTTGTAGTAAGCCCCGACCGGCGACAAAATGATGAAGAAGAGGTACTTCTTGGAAGGCCGAACTCCTAGAAATCCTTCGGTGCCGACGAGGGTCGGCCTCAGGTACAAGGCGGTGCCGGGCTCGCTCGGTACCCAGTCCTTCTCGAAATGAACGAGGGCGGTCATGGCCTGATAGATCGTTTCCGCACTGGGGGCCACCATGCCGAGACGCGGCGCTCCGTCGGCCAGACGCGCCGCGTGTCGCCGGCCCCGGAAGAGCTGAATCCGGCCTTGCTTCGATCTAAAGGCCTTGCACCCGTCGAACATAGCCTGGCCGTAGTGCAGACAGGAGGCTCCCGGGTCGATGGGGATGGGCCCATAGGGGAGGATCCGCGCGTCGAACCAGCCCCGGCCCTCCTCGTACTCCATCGCGAACATGTGATCGGTGAAGATCCGGCCAAAGCCCAGTTCGGCGGCCGAAGGTAGGGTGCGGGTTCGCGGGACATGATGGATCCTGACGTCGAGGGTCGAGGATGCGATCTGCTCGGGCGGGGTCAGGGTTGAGCTCGTCATGGTTTTTCTCCTCTCGAGGACCAGGTCGGTGTGTACGTCACCCATGGCTCGGGTTGTCCTTTAGGGGTTGGGCCTTCCGCTGAGGGGAGGCAGATTGAGCCGTTTTCGTTCCTCCTCGATGGCGAGCAGGAACACGCCGCTCGACTGCAGTTTCCGACCATTCACGAAGAGGGTAGGCGTCGATCCGACGCCTACCCTCGCTGCTTCGTCGATATCTTTCGCCAGCCGGCCCTTGGTGCCGGCGGCGTCCATACAAGAAACCAGGGTCGAGGCATCGAGTCCCGCGGAAACTCCGATGCGTACCACGTCCTCACGAGTCGCTCGATCCCATCGCTGCGCAAAGACCTTGTCGTGGTATTCCCAGAAACGACCGCTCTCCTGAGCGCAGACTCCGCCCCACGCCAGCTCGCAAGCGCCGGGATGAACGGTCTGACCCACATGAGCGTTACAGGAGGTGTCGAGGGGGAACTGCTTGTAGTAGGCGGTGACGCGGTTCGAAGTGGAGGGGAGGTAGTTGCGCAGGGCGGTGGCCAGGTCCCGGCAGAAAGGGCACATGAAATCCGAGTAGCTGACGACACGGATGGGGCCGTTCGTGGCGCCCTGGGCGGGTGAATGTGCCAGGTCGAGTGTCTCCACTTGCGCCTTGTTGAAATCGTCCTTGGCTTTCTGGTTCAGATAGATTTGGAGTCTTCGCTCGTCGTCGAGCGTGTCCTTCCACTTTTTGGCCTCGGCCGTGGCCGCCGCGAGTTGTTCTTCGACCGAGCCCTTCTCGATCTTTTCCGGCGCCTGAAGCATGGTGGGGATTCCCAGAATGGAATCGCTGGCCAGGGACTTGCGGCCGCTCAGCGCGGTATCACCGGCGATCGCGGCTCCGCCCACGCTCAAGGAGGCGACGATCCAGGCCACGAGCGCGCGCCGGGCCCGAGGCGTGACCAGAAAATTGAGAGCTTGGGCGGTCTGCTTGAAGGGCCACAACAAGGCGAGGGACACCAGATTCACAAAATAGGTGGCGATGCAGAACGAGCAGAAGGCCTTGATTACGAAAGCCTGGAGCCCGAACAGCAGGATATCGATGCCGACGGCCAGCGCGATCAGGAAGAAGGCGAGGGAGGGCGCCGCGTCCGGGATTTCCTCGCTCTCCCCGAACAACGAGGGGGCCAGAAGGGCCAGCAAGGACCCGTAGAAGAAAAGGCCCCAGGCGGCGAGGGGGATGCCGAAGAGAGTCGAATACCGACTCTGGGA